>JAKSPX010000064.1 GCA_024404415.1 Clostridia bacterium
AGTCGGAAAAAGACTTCCCGGTTTCCCCATCGTTCTTCACGGAGCATCTTCCGTTCCTCAAGAGTTTGTGAAAACCGTCAATCAATTCGGTGGAAAAATGCCGGATGCGATCGGCATTCCCGAAGAAAAAGCATCTTCTTCCCTCCGTATTTCCCTCGGGCGGGAAAACACGGAGGAGGATGCGCGTTACATGGCAAAAATACTCCCGGAGATCATTGAAAACATCCGAAGATTATCATAAAAAGCAGGAATTTACATGGAAAAGATCATCCTTCCGAACGGCGCACGGATCGTCATGGAAAAAAACGACTTTATCAAAAGTGTGACCTTTGGCGTCTGGGTCGGCACCGGCTCGCGCCATGAAACGGCGAAATTATCCGGCACTTCCCATTTTATAGAGCATATACTCTTCAAGGGCACGGAAAAGCACTCCTGCGCTGCGCTCTCCGAAGCCTTCGACGAGCTCGGCGGACATTCCAATGCCTACACCACCAAGGAACTGACCGCGTTTTACGCGCGTTCGCTCGACGACAAGCTTTCCACGACCGTCGACCTGATCACCGAAATGCTCCTTTACCCGGCGTTTGACGAGACAGCCATCGAAAGCGAGAGAAGCGTCATCGAGGAAGAGATCGGGATGTACGACGACGACCCGGAGGATCTGGCGACAGAAAAATTATCCGAGATCGTCTATCCTTCCTCCTCCCTCGGAAGACCCATTCTAGGGACCCGCGCATCGCTCCGGAAGATCGGTCGGGAGGAAATGCTCGGTTATATGAAGGAAAAATACGTCGGAGAAAACATCGTCGCGGCGGTCTCCGGAAACTACGATGAAAAGGAGATCGAAAGGCTTTCCGAGATCCTTTCCGCCTTCCCGAAGGGAAAGAAAAATCAGTTCAAGAAGGCCGTTTATCGCCCCGCCTCCTTTGTCAGAAAGAGAAAATATGAGCAGAATCACTTCGGCGTCGTCTTCCCCTCCTATGACATGTACGACGAACGCAGATTTGCCTCTGCCTTATTGACCTCCATTCTGGGGGACGGCGCTTCCTCCAGGCTTTTCCGCCGCGTGAGAGAAGAAGAAGGCCTCTGCTATTCTGTCTATGCCTATTCCGGTTCGACGGCTGCAGAGGGTTTGTGCGGCTTCTACACGGCCACCAGCAAGGACACCGAGGAAAAAGCGCTCAGAGCCTGCATGGACGAAATCGGCCGCATCAAAAAAGAGGGCGTGACTACGGATGAGCTTCGACGCGCCAAGGAAAAGATCCGCACAGATCTTCTGTTCGGCATGGAATCGACCGGCTCCCGCGCCTCATACCTTGCGCGGAACGAGTTGAATTTCGGAAGGATCCCGACCTACGATGAGATCATCGCGCATTATCAGGCCGTGACGCCTGACGACGTCAAAGCCGCGGCGGAGGATATCTTCGACCCGGCAAAGTTCTCCTTTGCCGCCATCGGCAGATGTGAAAATAAGGACTACTATCAGAGGATATTGACAGAATGAAAAACATCGTCTGGGACTGGAACGGCACCCTGCTCAATGACCTTGATCTCTGCCTGTGGATACTGAATTCCATGCTTGAAAAGCGCTCTATCCCGCGCGTCCCGCTTGAAAAATATCTGGAGATCTTCACCTTTCCCATCATCGACTACTATCGCAAGGCGGGATTTGACTTCGAAAAGGAGCCCTATCCGGTCCTTGCCGACGAATTCATGGCGCTTTATGACGCAAACGTGCCGTCGGTCGGGCTTTTTTCCGGGGCGGAGAAGATCCTGAAGTATTTCAAGGAATGCGGCGTCAAGCAGTACGTCCTTTCCACCACGCGGGAAAAAGAACTCGTTCTGCAGGTGAAGGCCTGCGGAATCGATGGGTATTTTGAAGAGATCTGCGGGACGGACACCATTCTGGCGCACGGCAAGCGCGAGATCGCCAAAAGCTGGGCGGAAAGACATAAAGACGAGCTTAGTGAAAGCGTCTTTATCGGCGATACCCTGCACGACAACGAGGTCGCCGAAATCATGGGCATCGACTGTATTTTCTTTGCACGGGGGCACATGTCGAAATCGCGCCTCCTGAGCGCGGGAAAGCGCATTGCGGATGACTACGAAGACTTGAAAAAATGGATCGGTAAGGAATAATGAAAAAGAATTACGGATTTTTTGCCATGCTCAGACGCGCACGCTACATCAGAAGATGGAGCCTGATGCGCTCGGCAAATGAAGAAAGCGTCAGCGAGCACGCATACGAGACAGCCGTGATCGCTCACGCTTTGGCGCTGATCGGAAAAAAGATATACGGAAAAGATCTTGACCCGGAAAAGATCGCCGTGGCCGCGCTCTTCCACGATGCGGGTGAGGTGATCACCGGGGATATGCCGACGCCGGTGAAATATCGCGACCCGGAGCTCAGAAAGCGCTACGGTCGGATCGAGGAAGAGAGCCTCAAAAGGCTGCTTTCCATGCTGCCGGAAGAGCTGCGGGAAAATTACCGCCCCCTCCTCTACATGGAAGAGGAAGAAAGCGAAAACTACCGCTACGTCAAGGCGGCGGACAAGCTCTCCGCCTATATCAAATGCCTGGAGGAAACGGCCGGAGGCAACCGGGAATTCACTGCGGCGGAAAAGCAGACGCTGGAGGCGATCCACAGTATGAATATGCCGGAAGCGGAATATTATCTTGAAAATTTCGCAAATGCCTACCATCTAAACCTCGACGAGCTGACCGGGCAAAAGGACTGACAAAATAGTTTTCCACAGTATTCCACGGGAGAAATGAACAGTCAGGATTTTACAAAGGCAGGTCTTCAGAGCGGAAATTCGACAAAAAGCCCTTGAAAACGCAGAAGTATAGCCGATATAGCCTGTGGAAAACAAAGGTTTTACACAGAATAAACGAGTTTTGAACAGGGTTTTACACAGAAGAATACCCTCCGATGAGATTGAGGTCTTCATCGGAGGGTATGAAAATGATATTCAATGAGAGGCGCTGTCAGAGGGGCAGAGCGGCGCAAGCGGGCATTTGGAGCACTTGGGCGAGCGCGCTGTGCAGTATTCTCTTCCGAATAAAACGAGGCGGTGGCAGAAGTCATTGGAGCGTTCCGGCGGCAGGATCTCCCTTAAAGCCAGCTCCGCTTTATAGGGATCGGTCACGCTGATCATGCCGAGGCGGTTGGAAATGCGGATGCAGTGTGTGTCGCACACCACGGCAGGCAGACCGTAGACGTCCCCGAGGATCAGGTTGGCGGTCTTCCGCCCGACGCCCGGCAGAGTCAGGAGCGACTCCATATTGTCGGGAACGGTCTGTCCGAAGTCATCACAGAGCTTGCGGCAGGTTTCCTTGATGTTCTGCGCCTTGACCTTATAAAGGCCGCAGGGCTTGACGATCTCCTCGATCTCCTCGATCGGCGCGTCGGCCAGCGAGGAAAGCGTGGGGAATTTTTCAAAGAGCGTCTTCGTCACAATGTTGACTCTGGCGTCGGTACATTGAGCGGAGAGACGGACGGCGATGAGAAGCTGCCAGGGTTCGCGGCTATCCAGCGAACAGATCGCGTCCGGATAGAGGCGTTCAAGCGCTTCGACGATATGCGTTGCTTGGTTTTTGGTCATACTCGGGGGCCTTTCCTGTTAACGATCAGAGAGCGGGACGTATTCGTGCTCTTCAAAGAGCGACTTATAGGCGGGACGGATGATGCGGTTCTGCGTGAGCACTTCCTCCATGCGGTGAGCGCTCCAGCCGACGATACGCGAAATGGCGAAGATCGGCGTATAGACCTCGGACGGGATGCCCAGCATCTGATAGACAAAGCCGGAATAGAGGTCGACGTTGGCGCACATGGGCTTCTCGTCACCCTTGACGGAGGCGATGATCTCCGGGGTGAGGCGCTCGATGCTGCGGTAAATATTGAATTCATCCAGCATATCCTTCTGCTCGGCCAGCTTTTCGGCGTGGTTGCGCAGGATCTTGGCGCGCGGGTCGGAAAGCGTGTAGATGGCATGGCCCATGCCGTAGATCAGGCCGCTGCCGTCGCCGGCTTCCTTCTTGAGGACCTTATATAAGAAGTCCTTGAGTTCGCCCTCGTCATAGGGATTGGAGGCGACCGCTTTGAAGTGATCCACCATTTCAAGCACCTTGAGGTTGGCGCCGCCGTGGCGGAAGCCTTTCAGGGAGCCGACAGCCGCGGAGATAGCGGCATAGGTATCGGTGCCGGAACTGGAAAGGGTGCGGCAGGTAAAGGCGGAGTTGTTGCCGCCGCCGTGCTCCGCGTGAAGGACCAGGCTGATGTCGATCAGGTGCGCTTCCTCCTCGGTGAAGGCCTTGTCGGAGCGCAGGAGGCGCAGAAGGTTCTGGGCCGAGTTGAGACTGGTCTTGGGATTGTGGATGTGCATGCTCTTGTTGTCGTATTCATGACGCTTGACCTGATAGGCGTGGGCGACGATGATGGGGAAACGCGCGATGAGCTCCAGACACTGACGCACGATGTTTTCGGGGGACAGATCGTCGGGATTGTCATCATAAGAATACATGGCCAGCACCGAACGGGCCAGCTTGTTCATGATGTTGCGCGAGGGGGCCTTGATGATCATATCCTCGGTGAAGTAGCGCGGAAGCTCACGGCAGTCGTTGAGCAGCGAGGTGAAGTGCTCCAGATCGTCCTTTGTGGGCAGCTTGCCGAAGAGGATGAGGTAAGCGGTCTCTTCAAAACCGTACCGGTTGTCGGCGGTAAAGCCTTCAATGAGGCGCTCCACGTCGTAGCCACGGTAATAAAGCTTGCCGTCGACCGGAACGCGCTGACCGTTGACCAGCTCATAACCGTGGACGTCGCCGATCTTGGTGACGCCGGCCATGACGCCGGTGCCGTCCGCATTGCGCAGGCCGCGCTTGACGCCGTAGCGGACATAGTCCTCCGCGTCGATATGCGCATATTCCGGAAGGGTCTGGCATATCTTATCTATGTATTTGCTGAAATCATTGTAAGCCATAAGGTCATCTCCTAAAAATGCAATGCAAAAATAAAAGTATTCACATACTAACACATAATATCTGAAAAGTCAAGGTATAATTTGAATAAATGCAGGAACAAAATAGAAATCCTGCAAATAGGAGCAACAGATGAAAAAATTGATATCGGTGCTGATCGTGTGCGCCATATTTTTCCTGATACCGATCACGGTCGTTTCCATTGTGAGAAACGAGCGGTCACATGTGGACGAGCCCTCCGAGGAAAACAAATCCCCGGAAAGCGAGGGGCAGGGCGTCATCATTTTCACCGAGCCGGAAATGCTTTCGGATGATCAGCCGATCGAAGTGTTGATCGGCGAAGAGGTCGTCAAAATGACCCTGCACGAGTACGTCACAAATGTGGTGGCGGCGGAAATGCCCGCTTCTTACCCGCCGGAGGCTTTGAAGGCGCAGGCGATCGCGGCGCGCACCAACGCCATTTACAAAAAGACGATCCGCGAAAAGCACCCCGAGAGTGCAAGCCATGAAAACGCCGACATCTGCGCCAACTACGCGCACTGCCAGGCCTACGCCGACGAGGCGGCGCAGAAGGAAAAGTGGGGAAGCAAGTTTGAGACTTACCACGCCCTTGTGGAAGAAGCGGTGCTGGAGAGCGACGGCGAGATCATCACCTACAAGGGAAACCCCATTTCCGCCATCTTTCACGCGACTTCCTCGGGCATGACGGAAAATGCCGCCGACGTCTGGGGAAGCGAAGTTCCTTATCTCCACGCTGTGGAAAGCAAGTGGGACGAAAACGACGCGAAATTCACCACGCAGGCGGTGATGACGGGCGAAGAATTTTCAAAGATCCTCAAAGAAGAGTGCCCGGACGCCGTTCTGGAGGGCGATCCCTCAGGATGGTTTGACGAGGTGGAAAAAAGCGCGTCCGGCGGTATCATCAAAATCAGGATCGGCGGCGTGGAGCTGGCAGGACGCAAATTCCGCAACATTTTCGGCCTCCGTTCCGCCAACATCACCTTCTCTGTCGAAGGTAACGAGATCACCATGACGGTGAAAGGCTACGGGCACGGCGTCGGCATGAGCCAGTACGGCGCGGGAGCCATGGCGGAGGAAGGAAAAACAGCCGAGGAGATCATCCAATACTACTATACCGACGTCGGGATCGAAAAGCTTGAAAAGGCATGGTAGAAAATGTGATTGCTTTTCAAGTGAAATATCGGCTTTGCCGATGTGAGAAGAAATAGATCCCGCAATGGATTTATTTCGTTGAAAAAAGCACATCGCGTCGCGATGTGCTTTTTTCTGGTGACCCATTGCAGATTCGAACTGCAGACACCCTGCTTAAAAGGCAGGTGCTCTACCGGCTGAGCTAATGGATCATTCTCTTTGATTATTATGGCTGGGATGGCAGGAGTCGGACCTGCGGATGACGGAGTCAAAGTCCGTTGCCTTAACCACTTGGCTACATCCCAGTGTGAATTGACGCAGACGAACCGATTTATATCGGTTCGTCTGCGCTTAAATGGGACGGGTAATCGGACTCGAACCGACGACACCCGGAACCACAATCCGGTGCTCTAGCCAACTGAGCTATACCCGCCATATCATGGCGCGCCTGAAGAGACTCGAACTCCTGACCCACTGCTTAGAAGGCAGTTGCTCTATCCAGCTGAGCTACAGGCGCATGTGGAATTGGAGCGGGTGATGGGAATCGGACCCACGCAATCAGCTTGGAGGGCTGATGTTCTACCATTGAACTACACCCGCATACCTCAATGGCTTTAAGCGAGCAGTGACATGGCTCTCAAAAGCGCTTAATTATCCTATCACAAAAAAGGCAAAATGTCAATACCAAATTTGATTATTTTTCGGCTTTAGCGAGTTCACAGAGCTTGCGCAGGCGGTGATAGATGCCGGAACGGCTGACATTAGCTAAGGAAGCCAGCTCTGCCAGAGACGCGGAGGGATTTTCTTCGCGCAGACGGGCGGTGAGCTGCAGCTCTTCATCCAACCCCGAAAGCGTGCCGTTGTCGGTCAGCTTCTGAATAGCAAGGCGCTGCTCATAAGCCGCGTCAATGGCTTTATCGAGATTGGCGTCGGCGAAATTGTTCTGACGGTTGATGTTATTGCGGATGGCCTTGAGCATTTTTTCCTGCATCAGCTTCATGGCCGAGAGGGGCGCACCGGAGAGCGTGAGAAAATCCTCAATGCATTCTCCGGCCTTGATATAGATGACCACGTTGTTGGTACGGCAGGAGAAGCCGCCCTTCAGGTCGTGCTCCGCGAGGAAGGAGGCGATATCCTTGAGGAGGATCATGTGGGACGAGGTGAGCTCCAGATGGCACTTCTTCTCGGGGGACACGATGCTCCCGCCGGAGAAGAAGATACCGCGTAAAAAGGCGGAAAGGCAGCAGTCGTTTTCCATGATCCACGGATTGAGGCGCAGGGTGACAAAACCGGTCGCGTCGTAGCCGCATTTGGTCATGATCTTGGCGATGTCCGCTTTGTCGGTGACGAGAAGGGTCGAGCGGCCTCCCTCCCCTTCGCCGCCGGAGAGGATCGGCGTGACCTTGAAGGCGCGCTGGAAAAGCGGCACACAGCGCTCGGCAAAGCCGCGGTGCGAGGAGACGATGCGGATCTCACTTCTGGAAAAGGTATGGCAGAAGAGCAGAATGCCGTAGCTTTCCGCGATGGCACAGCAGGTCTTTTTGATGGGGTGACGGCAGAGCTCGTCTTTGAAGTAGAAGAAAAAACTGGACATGGTCAGAGTACCTTTCTC
>JAKSPX010000065.1 GCA_024404415.1 Clostridia bacterium
ATTTCTTTTTGAGGCTGGAAACTTCCCTATCCTTAGTGCTTTTGGAAGGGCGCATCAGAGCCGCCGCGCCGATCAGGCCGGTGAGCTCGTCCGCCGCAAAGAGCACCTTTTCCATCTGGTGCACCGGCTCAACCTCCGAGCAGATGGAGTAGCCGTGGGAGCACACCGCGTGGATAAGCTCCTCCGAGGCATTGATCTCAGCCAGAAGCTCCGGCGCTTTGGCGCAGTGTTCCTCCGGCCAGTTTTCAAAATCCACGTCGTGCAAAAGTCCAACCGTCGCCCAGAAATCCGCGTCATCGGCGTAACCGAGTTCATTCGCGTACCAACGCATCACCGCTTCCACGGTATAGGCGTGGCGAAGATGGAATTCGTCCTGATTGTACTTTTTGAGAAGCGCAAGCGCCGTCTCGCGTGAAACAGACTGCATACTGTTCCTTCCTTTCCAAAGAAGTCACACCGCACCCCTCGGGGCACGGTGTGATCTATTTTTTGTGTTATTCTCCTGCGACCAGCGCGTCAGCCGGAGCATCCTCGGGATAGAAGCCGCTGTAACCGATCTTCGGGAGCTTATCGAGCGTCTCCATTTCGTCCGCGGTCAGTTCGAAATCGAAGATTTTGGCGTTTTCCGCGATTCTGGACGGGGTGACCGACTTGGAAAGCGGCAGAACGCCGCCCTGCAGGACATAGCGCAGGCAGATCTGCGCCGCCGACTTGCCTCTCTTGGCCGCCAGCTCGTTGATGGTGGGATCCTTTAAGACCGCGCCGCAGCCGAGCGGGCTCCACGCCTCGACGAGGATGTTGTTCTTTTTGCAGTAATCGACCACCTCGGGCTGGGTGTAGCCGGGATGATATTCGATCTGGTTGACCATCGGGAGCACCTCGGCGTATTCCTTCAGCGCTTCGAGGTGGGAGGGCAGGAAGTTGCTCACGCCGATGGCGCGGATCTTCCCGTCCTTATAGAGCTTTTCAAAGCCGCGCCAGGTGGAGGCGTTGATCTCTTTCCATTCCGGGGAGATCTTTTCGACCGCCGGCCAGTGGATCAGATAGAGATCCAGATAGTCGACGCCGAGGTTTTTGAGGGATTCCTCCGCCGTGGCCAGCGTCTTTTCGTAGCCGCGCTCGGTGATCCAGTGCTTGGTGGTGAGGAAAATGTCCTCTCTCTTCACACCGGAGGCGCGGATACCTTCTCCGACGCTCTGCTCGTTATAGTAAGCAAGGGCGGTGTCGATGTGGCGGTAGCCGACGTCTAAAGCGCATTTGACGGAATCGCGGGTGACATCCCCATCCGGTGCCTGCCACGTGCCGTAGCCGAGGCAGGGGATCTTCACGCCGTTGGAGAGAACGAACGTATCGGTGAGCTTTTTCATTTAATTACCCTTATTTCTTTCTTACAAAGTAGCCAATGAGGTAGATGACCGCGGCAACAGCCATGCCGTTGACCGAAGCAACACCCCAGTGGAGCAGGTTGGCGACGGCCGCACCGGCAACCACGCCGAGGACGGAGAACCAGTCGACCTTTTTGGTGGTTTCGCAGTCCTCATACTCGCTCTTGTTGAGGAAGTAGGAGAGGACCAGAATGATGCCGATCGGGGGAAGGGTGCAGTTGAGGATGTTGAGCCAGCCGCAGAAGTTGTTGTAGAGCCAGACGGCCGCGACGGTACCGATGATGCCGGAGATGAGCACCATGGGCTTCTTCTTCTGGTTGAAGATGTTGGCAAGGCCGAGGCCCGCGGAATACAGGGCGTTGTCGTTGGTGGTCCAGATGTTGAGGCCGAGGACCAGGACTGCCATGTAGAAGAGGTTGAGGTTGATCATGACCTCGAAAATATCGTTGCCGCCGACAAAGATGGAGGAGACGGCGCCGAAGAAGAACATGAGGGAGTTGCCGATGAAGAACGCGATGACGGTGGTGATGAAGCCGGACTTGCCGGACTTGGCAAAGCGGGTGAAGTTCGGGGTGGCCGTGCCGCCGGAGACGAAGGAGCCCATGACGAGACCCGCGCCGCCGATGACCGTGAGGGTGCCGCTGGACTTGGCGAACTGATCGACAATGGTGCCTTCACCGCGGGCGACCGCCATGATCATGGCGACGGTGCCGAGGATAGCGACCAGCGGGACGGCGACGTAGCTGACGATGGTGAGCGACTTGATGCCGAAATAGGCGGAAGCGGTCATGCAGATGCCGGCAACAGCAACGAGGATCCACTCAGCGGTCTTGCTGCCGCCGAAGATCTGCCCGGCGACCGGCAGAGCGAACATGGCGACGCCGACGCCGAACCAGCCGATCTGGGTGAAGGAGATCATCGCGGAGGGCAGGTAGGAACCCTTGGTGCCGAAAGCTTTGCGGGAGAGGAGGTCAAGGCTCATGCCGGTCTTGGCGCCGACAAAGCCCAAAAGGCCGGTGTAGAGGCCGAGGATGACGCCGCCGACGATCAGGGCGTTGATGAAGCCCTTGAAGTCGAGGCCTTCAGCGAGCTGCTGGCCGACCCACATGCTGGCCGAGAAGAAGGTGAAGCCCAGCATGATCATGAACATGGTCAGAAAGCTGCGGCGCGCGGTCTTAGGTACTTGTGATTCCGAGTAGTCGATGTCGACAGGTTTTTTGCGTTCTTCCATTTTTCTGCTCCTTCGTTTCTTTTGAATGATAAATTATATCGATCAGATCATGTACTCTCTGAGAGCCGCCGTGAATTCGCTGATACGCTTCTCGGCGATCTCCCTCAGGGTGACAGTCTCTAAACCTTCAATGAATCCGCGCTCCTCGGAGTAAAGCCAGCGGCATTCCTCCTCGTCCAGAAGCTCGTAATGGCAATCCTTCACCCAATCCTCGTAGGAAATGTCGAGTGAATGGCCGAGCTTTTCTTCCAGAAGCGCCTTTTTGTCGATGATATCCGCACGCTCAAGGATGCCTTCCCAGAATTCCAGCACCTCGGCGATGTGCTCGCTGATCTCGTACCGGCGCGCGCCGCCATCGTAGATGGTGCATTTTTCAAAGAGCGGGTCGCGCATGGAAAGCGTCTCGCGGCGGAAAGCGGGAGCAATGATGCCGTCCTTCCAGTAAAAGTCGATCAGGGCGCGGTTGATGCCCGAAACGCCCTTGTCACCCGGCTCATAGCAGCTGAAAACGCCCTCGTAATAGACGGTGATAAAGCCCTCGAATTCCGGCCAGTAGCCGCGGATCTCCTCGGTGAGCTTTTCCAGGAGCTCGATGCCGCGGGTGCCGCCAATGGTGAAGAGCACGATATTGCGTAATCTTTCTCCGTGCTCTCTGTGAAAATCGGTGACGGAGCGCGGGCAGGTGACCAGCGTCTCGCCCGAGGCGATGATGTCGCCGATCATCAGCGTGCTTTCGGGGACCATGGTGAGCTTATTATACTTGATTTCCAGCCCGGTCATCTCGCCGTTTTCAAACACGCGCTCGCTGGAAAGGAAGCTGATGTCGTGCACGCGGATGTGTTCCCGGAAGCAGCTCTCCTCCAGCGGATAGTTGAGCGCGCCGCGCAGGATGGAAAGGATGTTGGCCGTGGTGATCATGTGGCGCTTTTTCAGGAAATAGAGCATCTGTGAAGTCGCCGTCAGAAGCGACGCATAGACCTCGTAGCCGACCACCTCGGGGTGATTCATAAGCTTGCGGGTCTCCGCCTCCGAGATGATATAATACTCGTTGAGGAAATCGCCGCCGGTCAGCCGATAACAATCCACGCCCTGATCGCAGAATTCAGGGATGATCTTGACGTCTTTCCAATTTTGGATCATACGCATTACCTCTCAAAAAGGACCTTCTGCCTGATTTTGCGGGCAGAAGGTCCTGTGTTTTTCATTTACATTTTTCGGTGGTGAGGCCGCGGCGTTTTTTCATACACATCATTTTTCGCACGCAGCTCACTCCCTTTTTTCTCTTGGAAATCACTTGGTTTATTATACCCATTCAAGCCGCTTTTGTCAATAAGGAATTGTCGCTTATGCGGTCATTTTGCGGCCTTCTGAATGGACTCCACAACGCTTTTCGCCAGCACCTCGTAGCCGTGCTCCGTGAAATGCAGGCCGTCGGGGCCGTGGAGAGAGGGTTCGGAAAGCGCCGCGGAATAAAGGTCGTCGATCACGCGGATGCCGTGCTTTTCGGCGAGGGCCAGCGCACGCTCGTTGCGTTCCTTCACGCGGGCGTTGCCTTCCGGGTTGAATGCGGCGAGATCGTCCTTTTTCATCACCGGCGTGGTCAGGGCAAGCACGAATTTCGCGTTGAGAAATTCCTCTTTCAGCGCGCAGATGAGTTTATCGCTGTATTTTTCATAGGCGTCCGCGTCAAGATGACCGCCGTGCGCCCCGTTATTGACGTGGACGATCTCATAATCACACTCCTGCTTATGCAAAAGGCGCACTTCATCCATAAACCATGGGTTATCTACCGCCTTCGAGGTCGCCATGGAGGAAATGTGGTATTCCCCGCCGAGCATCCCCTCCACAATGTGGCGGTAGCCGACGCTGATGGAATCGCCGATCAGTAAAACGCGCGGTGTCTTTTCATCGGGCGCAAACTCGCTCCAATACTGGGTCCATTCGATGGTCTCAAGCTTATAATCCTTCATATCCGTCTTTCCTTTCTTCCAGCCGCATGGCGACGATATAGGTGCGGTCAAATCCGTAGGGCGTTTCCGCGTCGCCGCTGGCAAAGAACATGTGGGTCGGTTTCCCGTTTTCGTCAAAGAGCAGGGACGCGCGCTCCAAATTGGCCTGATCGCTCGTGTGCCCGTCCTTCCATTTGATGAGGCGGGAATAGGCCTTGGGCGGGTCGGCGATCTCATAATGCACGCCGTCGTCACTCTCGGCATAGAAGCCCGCGCCGCGCTCGCCCGTGATGCCCTTCACGCCGTTACGGCTGTCATCCTTGGCAAGCAGGCAGAACTTTTTCTTTTCCGCGTCGTACCAGAGGTAGGGGTCCTCGATGAAGCTGGAGGGGTCGTCGGTCTTGAGGATGGGCTCGTCGGAAAGGCGGACGTACTCCGCTTCCGGCGTTTCGGCCATGGTGATGCCGATCTCCAAAGGATGATTTTCATCCCGTCGGGATTTATAGATCATGTAGGTCTTTCCGTCGGGAAGGATGGCGACCGAGGGATTGGTGGTGGCTGTCGCATCCCAATGTCCGTCCTTGCGCGATTCCAGAATGGTCTCGTCCCGGCGGACGAATCCCCCGTTGATGTCGTCGGCCACGGCAAGGCCGATGCGCTTACGGTTCCATACCTCCACAAAGCGCTCCTCCGACACCTTGTCCCCGACGCCGGGGACGGGGCCTTCAAAGGTGGTGCCCATGTAATAAAGGTAGTATTTGCCCTGATATTCCTTGATGCAGGTATTGTGGGTGTTCATGCCGTCAAAATATCCTCTGCCGCGGCGCGGAAGGACCACATTTTTGAAGACATACGGTCCTTCGGGCGTATCGGAAACCGAATGGATGATCTCACTGTTGAAAAGCCAGTTGCACCCGAAACCCAGCTCTTTTTTCCAACGGGAGGAGAACATGTGGTACTGTCCCTCGGCCTTGATGACCGAGCAGTCCCACACGAAATAGTCTTCTAATTCCAGCGCTTTGACCGCGTCGGTCGGCTGATAGGGAAACTGTTTCACCATATCCGTCACGGCTCCATGACGCCGTTTTCAAGCAACAGCTTCTGAAGCGGCTTGACATCGAGGTCGCGCGGCAGGATATCCGCTTTGGCGCAGAGCGCGGCGGCGATACCGGCGGCCTGACCCATGTTGGCGCAGATGGGCATGACGCGGTAGTTGGAGTGGGCTTTGTGGGTGCCGGAGATGTTGCGGCCCGCGAGGAGCAGACCGTCGAGCTTTTCGGGCACAAGGCAGCCGTAGGGAATGGTATAACTGGTGGGCTTGAAGGTGGCCTGCTCGCCGGTGGCGTCGAGGCCTGCGCCGGTCATGTTGTGCACGTCGAAATTGAAGCTCGCGTGGGTGACGACCCAGTTTT
Source organism: Clostridia bacterium (assembly GCA_024404415.1). Taxonomy (GTDB): domain Bacteria; phylum Bacillota; class Clostridia; order Oscillospirales; family QAMX01; genus RUG11797. The sequence goes on from JAKSPX010000065.1 coordinate 5,978, forward strand.
CATACTGCTTCGCCGTGCGGATATCCTCCTCGGTGAGGGTCTGGATCCCCTTGAAATGCCTTGTCTCGCGGATGCCGACCAGCGGCGCCGCGCTGAGAAGGTAGCATTTTTCATATCCCGGGACATATTTGCGCAAAAATTCCACGATGGGAGCCATCTGGTTGCGGCAGGTGACGGTGGCTTTGACGAGATCTTCGGCGTTGGTGCCGTCGATGCCGATGCAGTTGGTCATGTTGCAGGTGACCACGCCGGGGAGGGCGTTGCGGTAAAGAAGCACGTGCCCCGCCGGGAAGGGAAGATTCTCCTTGCCGAGCTGCTGCACCTCGCCCGCCGGGATCTCACGGTAATCTTCAAAGAAGCCCGGGAAGATGGCGCGGGAATAATCCACGCCGCCGATCTTGAACATGATGGTGGCGGGCTGCATGGAGTGGTCGTCCTCGCGGCCGAGAACATATTCCGCGCCCGCGCGGGCGGCGATATCGCCGTCGCCGGTCGAATCGATGACCACCTTGGCGAAGATGGCCGAGCGGCCGGATTTATTCTCGATGATGACGCCCTTGATGCGGTCTCCTTCCATGATCGGGTCGACCGCCATGGTGTATAGAAGCACCTCCGCACCCGCTTCCAGGAGCATATTGAGGAGCATGGTCTTGAGTTTTTCGGGATTGATGGTATGGCGGTAGGAGAACTCCTTCTCGTCCACCCCGGTCGGGTAGTCGGCCGAGCGGTCGAGGATCTCTTCATAGATGCCGCCCCTGGTCGAGCCGGTCCAGTGGCTCATGAGGCCGGAGGTCGCAATGCCGCCGACGTCGCCGAGCGACTCCACAAGGAGCGTCTTCGCGCCCTGTCTGGCCGATGAGATGGCCGCCGCCACACCGGCAGGCCCCGCGCCGAGCACCAGAACGTCTACTTCTTTATAAACGGGGATCTTTCTTGCAGGCTCTTCGTAATACATCATGCCACTCCTTTTATCTTTTGATTTTGAGAACGCGCACCTGTCCTTTGCCCATCGGGAGCCGGGCAGGATCTTCAAAGCTTTCGTCGGTCAGAATATCTTCGTACCGTCCTTTCGGTACGCAAAGCGCCGCATCGCATGCCGCGCCGTGGTTGATGAGAACCAGCACGTCGTGTGTGCCGCCTTCCAGCACGCGCAGCGTCAGGCTCTCGTTTGCATTGGAAAGCATATAGGTCTTTTCGATCTTTAACTGATCTTTGAGGAATTTTCTCGATTCTTCGCCGCTCTTCCCCGCAAAATAGGCGTGGAAGAAGAGGGTGCCGATCATGAGAACCTGCCCTTTGCCGCTTTGGCGGCGGACGATGGACGCATATCCATCCTCATCGCGCGCCAACACCTCAAGTGCATCTTCGTTTTCCCAGTTGACCGTCAGGTACCAGCCGGGGAGCTTGCCGCCATCCGCTTTTTCAAAATCAAACGGTGCGATGTCCACCATCCAGTCATCCGCCGGATGACCGATCAGGCGGGAAAGCACCTCATCGGACGCCTTAGGCGAGCGGTACCCCTGCGGCGTTTTCGCGCCGAAGAGGCCGTCCGCGACCAGCGTACCGCCGTTTTCGACCCACTTAGAAAGCTTTTTGAGCACTTCGGTAGAAAGCGCATAGGTGTTCGGGGCTAAAAGGACGCCGTTTTCGGGGAGCTTATCCAGATCGTATTCCCACACAAAGCCCGCCTGCCAGCCGTTGTC
>JAKSPX010000066.1 GCA_024404415.1 Clostridia bacterium
AAGCTCTCAAGAAGGTCGGAGCAGTTGCCGGCGATGTCGTTGACGTTGTCGCCGATGAAGTCAGCGATGACGTTCGGAACACGGCTGTCGTCTTCCGGCAGGTCGTGGCGGAGCTTGGCAAGAATATCGGAGGAGATATCGGCAGCCTTGGTGTAGTTGCCGCCGGCGACGCGGTTGAACATGGCAACCAGCGAGCAGCCGAGGGAGTAGGTGCTGACGCGCATGACAGAGGCGTTGCATTCAAGGTTCACGAGAAGGCCGCTGCCGATGGCATCCGACTTGATACCGCCCGAGATGAGCAGGATCGCGACGAAGCCGAGCATACCGAAAGCCTGAACGCTCAGACCGCTGATGGAACCGCCGCAGAGGGCGACCTTAACGGTCTCACCGATGCTCATGGTTTCACGGGCTCTGTTGGACGTGCGGACGTTGGCGTAGGTCGCACTCTTCATACCGAGGATGCAGACGCAGCTCGACATGCAGGCGCCGACCAGGAAGGTCAGGCCGCTGGTGGCTTCCACAAACAGGGAAAGGACGATTGCAATGACGACGCAGACGATCGCGATAGACTTGAATTCCGTCTTCAGGAACGCGTTGGCGCCGTCGCGGATGATACCGGACATTTCGATCATTTCTGCGGTGCCTTCGGGCATCTTCTTGATGCGGAAATAGTTGAAGAAGACGTAGGCGATGGCAAGCAGAATGACGATCAGCACGATAACATTTGCCATATTCTATTTACCTCCATTTTTTGGGCTTTGCCCGTCCCGCAAAGATTTTTTACCCTTTTTATTTTTCTCCGACGGAAACAAACAAAATACCCTAAATTAGCCACATCATAACATACCGCAAGGCGCATTGTCAAGCACAAAAAGTGAATTTGGTGAAAGCGGCGGAAACCCGCCTCCTGCACCTTGCAAAAATCGGCGGAATCACGGGGCGAATGCCCCTCTTTTTCCCCGATCTCCGGCATAAAACGCTTGGAAATGCACTCTTGTTAATGCGGCGTTAAAGTTTTTCGGGAAGCTCGATCTCGATGCTTTCGGCGTCCGAAAGCGATATGCCTTCTTCGCCGATCTTCTCCTGCGCCGGGAGCGAGGGATCCTCCGTATAGGTGTTGCCCCGGAAAACCAGATCGCGCACGTGATGACCCGCGAGAAAACGCGGCTCGTGGAGACGGAAGGAATTATTTTCAATGCGGATATTCTTATGGAAAGGTGCGTGCCCTTCCTTGACCGACGGGGTGATGGCGATGACCGCGCCGCCGGTGAAGGCGGAATTGTGGAAGTTATTGTGGCGGATGAGCACGTCCTCCACCGGGCCGCTTTCAAACCAGTCGTTGGCGTCGCCGGTGAAATGGAGCGCATGGCACATATTATAGAAGGTGTTGTTTTCGATGACCGTCTTTTTGCGGGTGGAGATGAGGAAGCCGCGCGGGCGGTTGTTGCCGGTTTCGCACCCAGTGATGGTGAGGGAGGGCATCCGGGTGAAGTTTTCAAGGACGTACCCTTTTTTGACCTCCGGAAGCGGATCCCTGAAGGTGACGCGGGCATAGCGGGGATTCCAAAGGACGGAGGAGGCGACCTCCAGCTCGGCGACGGGCTGCATGGTCATGTTGTCCACAAGATTGACCTTGTCGCCGGGACGATAGAGGTTGAGGCCGACCTGCTGAGGATGGCCGAAGCCGAGGAGCAGCGTCTTTTCATCGAGCTTTTCCAGCACGCGCATGTAGGTCCCGTGGATGTTCCCGGCGTCATCGAGCATATTGAGGAAGCGGCAGTCTTTGATGATCACCTCTCCGGAGCAGTTGACAAAGTGGGTCGCGTCGGCGTTGACCGAAAGAACGCGGCCGGAGCCGGGCTTTACTACGGTATGGAAGCAATCCAGCGTGATATTCTCCGAGAGCTGAGCGACAAAGCCCATGGCCGGCGCGTGATAGACCGTCACGTCCCGGACGAGAATGTTCTTTGATTCATTTGCGATGATGGCCGAGCGCTCTCTCCCCGAGAAGGTCCAGAGGAAGATGTTCCCCGGCGTGTGGGTAAAACCGAAATTTCCGCGGAGCTCCAACCTGCCGGGAGCGGGGATGGAGGGCTTGATGTAGCGGTACATGACCTCGAGGAAGGAACCGTCGGATTTGTCGGGGAAATAGGTGAAATACTGCGGGGCGTAGGCCGAGGGCACGCCTTCTTTGGAAAATTCGCAGACCAAAAGCTTGGGGGCGTCGTAGCGCCAGCCCTCCTCCTTGCTGATAAAGGAGATCGAATCCGATCCTGCCTCCAGCGTGTATTCCGCGGGATCATAGGCAAGAGACACCGCGTTTTCACTCGCCGCCAGAATTTCCGCCTGGAAGAAAAAAACGTGGGAATAATCAACGGTGAAATTTTTGAGGGTGACGTTTTCGGATTTGTCGATGAGGAAGGGGACCAGCTTGCCGTGGAAGACCAGCTCTGCGCCTTCGCCGTCGATGGTCAGATCCTTCATGCCGAGAAGCGGAAAGATGGTCTTTTCACCGCTCCGGTCGTTGTTGGAGATGTGATAGCGAAGCTCGGAAGCATATTCGCCGTAAAAATCCAGCCTCCCGCCGCCGAGGTACAGGGTGGAGCCGGGATTTTCCTTGCATAATAAGAGGATCTCGCGCACGGCGGGGGTCGCGTCGTCGCCGTGGAAGAGGTAACGGTAATCGTTGAGATGATAGATCATGGATGGACTTCCTTTCAGAGGGATGCCTTTATTATCCATGCTTTTCCCGGATTTGTCAACTGAAAATACTTGCCTATCCCGGAGGATTCCTATATAATAGGGGCATACATGGAAAGAAAAAAGGAGACGGTTTGAAATGAAGACGTTGGCTTTATCGTCGTGGAAGCTCGGTTACAGCGAGAACGTAAACGCGCTCCCCGCCGAAACGGTGGATGCGTGGGTGCCGAGCGACGTACAGCTCGTGTGGCAGAAAGAAAAAGGCATGCCGGATTATAATTACGGCAGAAACTACAAGGAATATACCTGGATGGAAAAGAAATTCTGGGTCTATTCGACCGACGTGGAAGTTCCCGCGGGTGATCTCCATGCCGAACTGTATTTTGAAAGCATCGACTACCGCTACGTCATCCGCGTGGACGGCAAGGACGTTTGTGAGGGCGAGGGGATGTTCACGCCCGCACGCGTTGACCTCGACCCGTGGCAGGGAAAAAAGATCAGGGTAGACGTGGTCATTTACCCGGTGCCGCACGTGGAAAGTGCGGAGGGGGAGGACAGAGTCCATGCCTCCCATTCGGTCAAGCCCGCCGTGTCCTACGGCTGGGACTGGCATCCGCATCTCGTTCCTTCGGGCATTTCGGATAAAGCGGAGCTGCGCGTCTATCCCTCTTCCTATATATATGATGCGGCGTTTTCCTATGAGCTGAGCGACGCGCTGGACAAGGTCACGGTGAAGGCCGAAGCGGTCGTCAAAAATCCCGCGGGCGCGGAGCTGCTTCTTTCCCTGGTCGACAAAGAAGGAAAGACCGCGGCCTCCGTCAAGGCTCCTGCCGATGAAAAGACCGCGCTTTCGGTGACGCTGGAGCATCCTGAGCTCTGGCACCCCGTCCGCCGCGGTGCGCAGACGCGCTACGACGTGAAGGTCACACTTCTCAAAAACGCAGACGCGATCGACGAAAAGGGCAGAATAATCGGCTTCCGCCGCGTGAAGCTTTTGAAAAACAAGATGGCGGAAGAGGAAAGTTTCCCGAAGCCCCAGCTCCCGAATCCGATCACCCTCGAGATCAACGGGCAGAGGATCTTCGGCAAGGGTACCAACTACGTCCCCAACGAGATCTTCTATTCCCGCATGACCCGCGAGCGTTACGCCGCCGTGCTTGAAAAGGCACGCGACGCCAACATGAATATTCTCCGCGTCTGGGGCGGCGGCCTCACCAACCGCGAGGACTTCTTCGACCTCTGCGACGAAATGGGCCTCATGGTCTGGCAGGAATTCCCGCTTGCCTGCAACAACTACCCCGATGAAGAACATTATCTTTCCGTTCTCAATCAGGAGAGCATCTCCATCATAAAAAGACTCCGCACCCACCCGTCTCTCACGTTATGGTGCGGCGGCAACGAACTCTTCAATTCCTGGTCGGGCATGACCAACCAGTCTCTGGCGCTCAGACTGCTGGATATGAACTGTCTGCTTCACGACCCGCACACGCCATTCATGATGACCTCGCCGAACTGCGGCATGGCGCACGGCAACTATGCGACCATGAGCGGCGAAGACCGCGAAGCGGTCTCCGATTTCATCGACCGCGACTATACCGCCTACACGGAATTCGGTTCGCCGTCTCCCGCACCGTTTGACTACATCCAAAAATTCTGCCCGCCGGACGAGCTTTATCAGGTCTCCGTCGACAACTGCTGGCTGGATCACCACGCGCTCCGGGCATGGGGTGAGAAGAACTGGTTCAACATGGCGCACATCGAGGCGTATTTCGGCAAGGCCGACACGCTGGAGGAGACCATCGAGCACGGACTTGTTGCGCAGGCCGTCTCTTACAAGGGCATTTTCGAAACGGCGCGCCGCAAGTGGCCGGATACCTCCATGGCCATCAACTGGTGCTTCAACGAGCCGTGGCCGTGCTTCGCGAATAACAGCCTGCTCCTCTACCCCGACCTTCCGCGCCCGGCTTATTATGCGGTGAAAGAAGCGCTCCGCGACACCATGTTCAGCGCCAAGCTTTATAAATTCCGCTGGCACACCGGCGAAAAAGCGGAGATCGAGCTTTATGTCCTCAATGACCCGGCGGAGACGCTCCCGGAAGGAACCGTGAAGGTCATCCTCGAGGTTGAGGGCAAGGAGACCGTCCTCTATGAAGGAAGCTACGCGGCGGTCGCGGGCGGTAAAGTGGAAAAGATCGGTGCGTGCGCATTTGACGTGACCGAAGACCTCCCCAAGACCTTCTCCCTCCGCGTCGAAGGCTCCGACCCCGGCATGAATTCCACGTATAAGCTGTTCCACGTATAAAAACAATCGCCCCGCGGAGACCTCCGCGGGGCGAAAATTCTGTTTCAAAGCTGCAATAATTGAGAATACGTGATGTCGACAGTATCTGCCGGGGTCCTCCGTGCAATGTTATACGATTGAGAAAAACCGTAGGGCGCGATGCCCACATCGCGCCGTCCTTGAGCGCATAGAACCTAAGGCTTTCGGCGCGATGTAGGCATCGCGCCCTACGATTTCCCCGGGCATTACCGTAGCGGCACGCAGTGTGTGGATGAAAAAGCATGAATAAACGGTAAGCCGAAACATTTGAGCAAAAAATAGGAGACGTCTTTTCGTGACGCCTCCTGCTCATTTATAATAATTGTTTATTTGCTTTCCGGCGGGGTGACGAGGTAGCCGTCGAGAACTTCGGGCTTGTGGATCATGCTGTCGGCCTCGGAGAGGGTGCGGATGACACGGGCCGGGTTGCCGGCGGCGAAGCTGCCTGCCGGGATGTCGCGGGTGACAACAGCGCCCGCGCCGATGACGCAGCCGTCGCCGATGGTCACGCCGGGGCAGACCACGACGTTCGCGCCAAACCAGCAGTCATTCCCGATGTGCACGGGTTCCGCGTAGCACATGCGGACGGGGGTGCCGACGGGCTTATAGACAAGGCGGCGTGCGTCGGGGAGCATGGGGTGCACGGGGGTGACGATGGTCACGCCGGGCCCGAAGTTGCAGTCGTTGCCGATGGTGACTTCGGCGTCGTCCTGAATGGTCAGGTTGAAGTTGCCGAAAAAGCGGTTGCCGATGTGGGTGTGCTTGCCGTAGTGGATGTAGATGGGGCCCTGGACAAAGCTGCCCTCGCCGAAATCGGCGAAGATATCCTTGACGAGCGCCTTTCTCTTGTCGGTCTCGTCCTCAAAGGTCTTGTTATACTCGCTGCAGAGGTTGTGGGAGCGCAGCTTGATGGCTTTCAGTTCGGGGTCGCCGGGGCAAAAGAGCACGCCGCGGGCGATTCTTTCTTCTGCTGACATGGTCATATTTCCTTTCTCATTGTGTATTCTTTGAATTGAGGTCATTATACACCGCCGATGGCGGTTTGGCAAGAGTGCGGAATCAGCTTTCTTCCTTTTCAAAACGCTCGATGAATTCCAGCTTGGAGCGCTCGGAAAGGGAGTTGAAGCGGATGCTGTATCCGCCGATGCGCACCACGAGGCCCGCGTAGTTTTCAGGCTCTTCGTAGGCCTTCCTGAGAAGGGCGGAGGAGAGCGAGTTGACCTGTAACTGCAGTCCGCCGCGGGCAAAATAGACGCGGATAGCTTCCCGGATGGCGGCGGGATTCTTTTTCACGGTGTCGGATTCAAAATGCAGGTCGATGGGCTGACCGCCGTAGAATTTCGTCTGCGGTAGGCGTGAGGCCGAAAGGATGACGGCGGTGGGATCCTTTTTTCTCACCGCGTTGCCCGGCCCCGCGTTTTTGGCGAAGGGAGCGCCGGGCGCGCGTCCGTCGTACCCCGCGCCGAAGCCCGCGCCCCAGCCGACGTTGGCGTCGAGCGAATGGAGCGAGGGGAGAAAATAGTAGTTTTTGTGGTCATGTTTGCGGATGAGGCGGATCATCAGTTCGGAAAGGCGGACGGCGATGCGGTCGGCTTCCTCTTTGTCCTCGCCGTATTTGGGCACGGAAAGAAGATCGGCGCGCAGGACGGCATACCCTTCAAATCCCGCCTTCACGGCGGCATTGATCTCCTCAAGCGAGTATTTTTTCTCGCGGAAGACCAGCTTGTCAATCGCCGCAATGCCGTCCGAGGCGTTGACGAGCCCCGCCGTTTCGACTGTCACGTTGTGGTAATCTACGCCCGAAACGCGGTCGGAGGCCTTTTTGATACAGCTTTCGGTGATGGCGGAGAGGAAAAGGTCAGGGGCGTTGTATTCACACGTCTCGGCGATCTTTTCGTAAGCGAGAAGCGCCTTATCCATAAGTTCCCCGGCACACGCTTCAAAGCGCGTGAAGATCTCGTCAACGGATGTCGGAGCGGGGGAGGCCGTCAGCACTTCCTCCAGCACGGCGGGCACATTGAAAACACAGCCCCACATGCTGTTGAGTTCACGCCCGGGAAGGCCGAAGCCCATGCAACTGTTGTTGGAAAATCTTTTCGCCTCTTTGGGCGGCACGCCCTTTTCGATGAGGGCGGAAGCGCAGTTTTCCTCGGAATAAAAGGTCGGCTGTCCGCGGGAGAAGAGCGCGTCGTCGATGAGTGTTTCAAATACGCTGTCAGGGGTGTCTTTGGAAATACGCGCGGTGAGGTTGGGCGCGGGGAGGGAGAATTCCTTCTGGCATTCGATGAGCAGGTAGGAAAGCTCGTTATATTCCTCCCCATCTTCGCTTTCACCGCCGACGTTCATGGCGCAGGCCGCGTCGGCGTAGTGGTTGAGGAGCTGATAGAACTGATACAGGATGGCTTTGATCTCCTCTTGGGGCACGCCTTCTTTGATAGCCTTGCGGTAATAGGGGAGCATATACCGGTCAAAGCGGCCGAGAGAGATGCTGAACCACGCGTTGTTAGAAAGCGGAATGAGAAAATGGATGAGCCAGACGGTCTGAATGGCCTCCGGGAAGGTCTCCGCCGGGGAAAAAGGTACTTTCCTGAGCATGTCTGCGATGGCGAGAAAGCGCGCCTTGGCTTCTCCTTCCGCCTTTTCCGCCTCGGA
>JAKSPX010000067.1 GCA_024404415.1 Clostridia bacterium
TGGCGCGTCTTCTTTCGTCTCGTCTTCTCTTCTTTCCGCTTCTCTTATCTCCTCTTCTTTTTTCTTTTCTTCTCTTATCTCTTCTTCTCTTGTTTCGTCTTCTGTTGAGGCGTTGCCTTGAGAAGGTACGGGCGTTTCTTCACGCGCTTCCTGATGCGCCTTGCGGACGGCCTTGAGTTTTTCGGTGCTCTGCGTCTCGGCCCAGCCGGGAATGGCGTAGGCGCCGGTCTCCCCGTCGATGGTGAGCATACCGATCCTCAAAAGCCAGTCCAGCCCGTAGCGGATGTTCTCGATGCGGCGCGAAAAGGCGTCGGCGAGGTCCTGCTCGCTCATAGCTGTGCCGTTGCGCAAAAGGAGGCCGTTTTCATTCAAACTGCCCGCCAAAGCGAACAATTCCACCCACAAACAGAGGAGAAGATCGCGCGTGGATTTGCCGTTGCGGCGCGCATGGCGCATACTCATGACCTCGGAGGAATAGATCAGCTCCACCGGAAATTTGAGCCATTTGACGTTGCTGAATTGCATACCGTTCTCCCTTCAAAATAGCGAACAAATGTTTATTGCCTATATTGTAGCAGGTCGGGTGTGTGATTTCAAGGCCATAATCACACGATTCGTGTGATCGGAGAGAAAGAAGGGAGAAAGATGAGCGAAGAGAAAATAAAAACGAGAGAAAAAAGAGATCAAAACGAGAGCAGAAAAGGAGCAGAAGAAAAAGCGCAAAAAGAAAGACCGGCGCGGGAAGAACCCGTACCGGTCAGGAAAAAGCAAAAGGAAGAGCGTCAGCCGATCACGATCTTGGTGAGGGACTGGCAGGTGACGAAATCGTCGCCCAGCTTGGTGGAGCCGTAAAGGCCGACGTTGGCGGGGCAGTTGGGCATCTCCTGGGTCTTGTTGCGGATCCAGACGATCTTAACGTCGTCGGAGTTGCAGACGTCCGATTCCCCGGTCTGTTCAACGTCGAAGCCCTGGCCGTCGGTGCCGTAGTAGGTGATGGTGGTGGCGTCGGGCTTACCCACGTCGGCGAGGAATTCGGCAACCGAGATACCCTCGACCATGAAGGTCTGGAAGTATTCCATGCAGCCGTTGCCGTCGGGCTCGTCAAGATAGAGGGTGCCGCTGTGGATCACCTTGGAGAGCTCATGGGTTCTGGCCTGATCGACGGGGGAGGTGTCGACGTCCGCGCCTTCAACGGCGAGGCTCGAGACGACGGGATTCGGGGCGAAGGAGTCGGCCTGTTCGGGAGCGACGGCGTCCGGGGTCTTGCTGACGCAGGAACCGAAGAGGGCGGTGAGCATGAGCGCGAGGAGAAGAACGGAAATGAGTGACTTTTTCATCTGTGTATCCTCTTTTCGAGTAGTGATGGGATCTATACGATCCATCCATTCCCCTCCATTATATGGCTCGCAGGGATAGAAAACAAGGCGAAAAAATAGAAGAAATAATGTGTCGGAATTTTGAACGCTATATTGGTAATTGTGCATCATGCACAATATGGGATGTGATTATCAAAAAGCCCGCGGCCGGTGCCGCGGGCATAGATCAAAAGATCAGAGTTACGGATGGATGGTGATGTCCTTGATGGAGTGGCAGAAATCGTGCACGCCGGCGTCCTTGGAACCGAAGGCGACGTAGGACGGAGCGGAGTCTTCAACGACCATGGTCATGTTCTGGATCCAGCCGACGAGGGTGTTTTCGCTCCAGACGATGTCTTCGTCGTATTCGAAGACGTTGGGCATGTTGTTGTGGGTGACGGTGATGCCGGAGCATTCGGTGACGCCGATGTCGGCAAGAACGTCGGAGAAGCGGACACCCTGGAGGATCAGCGTGGTGACCTGGGGAGAACCCTGAGCATCCTTGTTCTCAAACTGGTAGGCGGAGATGTAGGTCTTGGCAAGATCGTGGGCCTTGGCCTGATCCATGGTGTAGGTGACGGTTTCGCCGGTGGCTTCGATGATGATCGGAATGGACCAGGTGATAGCATCAAGGGTCTTGTTTGCCGCTTCGGAAGCGACGACGTCGGGGGTCTTGGAGGTGCAGGCGCCGAAGAGGGCGGTCAGCATCGCAACGACGCAGAGAATAGCGAGAATCTTTTTCATAGCTTTGGTCTCCCTTTCTAAATTGTACCCTAAAAATAACACAAATTTTGGGCATAGTCAACAGAAAGAAAGTATGAAGAAACTGTAAAAAAATTGTTCAATATAACAAAGACCCCGCGGACGATGCCGCGGGGCGGAAAATGAAGGAGGATAAGCTTACTGGTGGATGGTGATGTCCTTGATGGAGTGGCAGAAATCGTGCACGCCGCCTTCCTTGGAACCGAAAGCAACGTAGGACGGAGCGGAGTCTTCAACGACCATGGTCATATTCTGGATCCAGCCGACGAGGGTGTTTTCGCTCCAGACGATGTCTTCGTCGTATTCGAAGACGTTGGGCATGTTGTTGTGGGTGACGGTGATGCCGGAGCATTCGGTGACGCCGATGTCGGCAAGAACGTCGGAGAAGCGGACACCCTGGAGGATCAGCGTGGTGACCTGGGGAGAACCCTGAGCATCCTTGTTCTCAAACTGGTAGGCGGAGATGTAGGTCTTGGCAAGATCGTGGGCCTTGGCCTGATCCATGGTGTAGGTGACGGTTTCGCCGGTGGCTTCGATGATGATCGGAATGGACCAGTTGACGTCGTCAAGGGTCTTGTTCTTGGCTTCGGATTCGACAACGTCGGGGGTCTTGGAGGTGCAGGCGCCGAAGAGGGCAGTCAGCATCGCGATGACGCAGAGAATGGAGATGATTTTTTTCATGTCAATACCTCGCTTCTAAGTGATGGAGAAATATTAACATATAAAACGCAAATTGTCAATATATATTGTGCAAAAATATCGTATACGTTTACGGATGCACGACGATTTTGGCGATGGAGTGGCAGACGTCGTTCACGCCGCCGTCCTTGGAGGCGAAGGCCACGTAGGAGGTGGAGTTCTTGATGATCTCGGTCTTGTTCTGGATCCAGGCTAAAATCGAATTGTCGCTGTGGATCATGTCGTAGTCGAATTCGAAGGGCTCTTTATAGTAGCTGGTGTTGGTGTGGTAGATGGAGACTGCCTGTGCCTCCGGGTAACCGATGTCGGCTAAGAATTCACGGAAGAGCACACCTTCAAAAATGGCGGTGGTGACCTGCGGGGTGGGATTGTCGGCAGTAGCCATGTACCGGAAGGAAGCGTAGGTCTTGGCGAGATCGTGCGCTTTGGCCTGCTCGATGGTGTAGGTGGTGGCGTCCGCGCCGTCGATTTCGACGGGAATGGACCAGGTAACGCTCTCAACGGTGACGTTGGCGGCTTCCGACGCGACGACATCGGGCGTTTTGGATGTGCAGCCGGAAAACACGGCGAGAGAAAGGGCGATGAGCAGGAGAACAGCGATCGTTTTTTTCATGAGGCACCTCCTTGGGTCCGGTGAGAGGGATGGATGTCTTACACCTATACCTTATCATGAAAAAGGGTTAAAAGTAAAGAGAAAAATTTGAAAAAGTATAGGTAATATAACCAAAGTTTCCCCTTGAAATTTGTTGAAAAGATAAAAACGCCGCGCAAAATTGCGCAGGGAATTTATCCCTCCACATCGGGAGACATGAAAACGCACAAAATGAGGCCGATGAGAAGAAAGGATTTGAAAAGACGGGGAAACTATGGTAAAATAGACCCACAGTATAATATAGGTTAGGAGCAGAGCATCATGACCATTGAAGAAGCCAAAACAAAGCTTGCAGAGATCGAAAAAAAGGAGATCGCCTACGACCACGCCGCGGGCATCCTCTATTACGACGGCGTCACCGGCGCGCCTGCCGGAACGGCTGAAAACCGCGGCGAGACCCTCGCCATTTTAAGCGAGGCGCAGTATGCCCTCTCCACCGGCGACGAGCTCACCGAAGCGGTGGAATTCCTCTTTGCGCATAAGGACGAGCTGGATCCCGTCACCCGCCGCATCGCCGAGAGAAAGCACAAGGACATTGCCGACCTCAAAAAGATCCCGGTGGAGGAATACGTCGCCTACACCCGCCTTCTCAACGAGTCCGAAAGCGTCTGGCACAAGGCCAAGGAGGAAAACGACTACGCTTCCTTCGCACCGTATATTGATAAGATCGTCGAAACCCAGAAGCGCATCGCCTCCCTCGTCGCGCCGGAGAAGGATCCCTACGATTATCAGCTCGATTCCTTTGAGGAAGGGCTGACAAAAGAAAAGTGCGAAGTCTTCTTCGCCGCGCTCTCCAAGGAGATCGTCCCGCTGGTGAAAAAGGTCACTTCCTCCAAGCAGGTGGACGATTCCCTCAATCAGAAGCTTTACCCCGTCGCCATTCAGGAAAAGCTCTCGGACGAGCTGATGGCCTTCATGAAGATCGACCGCGACCACTGCATGATCGGCACCACCGAGCACCCCTTTACCACCGGCTTCACCAAATACGACGTGCGCATCACCACCCATTACCACGAGGATAATTTCCTCTCCTCGCTCTTCAGCGTCGTCCACGAGGGCGGCCACGCGCTTTATGAACTCGGCGTCAGCGACAATCTGACCTACACCCGCCCCGGCGGCGGCGTCTCCATGGGCGTGCACGAAAGCCAGTCCCGCTTCTATGAAAACATCATCGGCCGCAGCAAGGCCTTCACCTCCCTCGTCTTCCCGACGCTCCAAAAGCTCTTCCCCGAGCAGACCGAGGGCAAGACGGCCGAGGATATGTGGCTGGCGGCCAACAAGTCCGAGCCCTCGCTCATCCGCACCGAGGCCGACGAGCTGACCTACGCCCTCCACATCATGGTGCGCTACGAGATCGAAAAGAAGCTCTTCTCAGGCGAGGTCACCTCCAAGGATCTCCCGGAGCTCTGGGCGAAATTATATAAGGAATACCTCGGCATCGACGTGCCGGATGATAAGCAGGGCGTCCTGCAGGATTCCCACTGGTCGGGCGGCCTCTTCGGTTACTTCCCGTCCTACGCCCTCGGCTCGGCCTACGGCGCACAGCTCCTTGACAAAATGGAGGAGGAATTCGACGTCTTCGGCGCGGTGGAGAATAACGAGACGGAAAAGGTCAACTCCTGGCTCCGCGAGCACATCTGGCAGTACGGCTGCCTTTATAAGCCGACCGAGCTGATGGAAAAGGTGTTCGGAAAACCCTTCGACCCGACTTATTTCACCGATTACCTCAAGAAAAAGTACGCCGCCATCTACGGCTTCGAGGCGTAAATGGTCTGGCTCGCGCTTTTGCTTTTCCTCGCGGCGCTGGTCCTCGCGGTAGTCATGATGACGCGCTGGTTTAAGGAAAAGAAGAATTCCCGTATCCTCGTCGGCGTCGCCTCGGCCGTCGCCGCCTTCTTCCTCGGCCTCTGGGCCGCAGTGGAAGTGTTTCTGATGTATTGAAGAAAGCGATTACGCTTTTACGCTTCGCGCGCGGCGCGGGACGGGGAATCGCTTTCCATTTGTCATTCTGAGGCCGCAGGCCGAAGAATCTTTCCCTCGGGCTTGGGTAAAAGATTCTTCACTACGTTCAGAATGACAAGGACGGTGCGTAACCGCGTAATCGCGTAAACGCTCACACGCTCACAAATTGGAGGTCAACATAATGGAAAACATCATGAAAAAAATCGGACAGGAATCCCAGTTATTCGGCGTGCGCAATCTGCGCTTTGACGGCGGCAGAAGCGACGGCATGCGCCTCATCGAGGTGGAAAACGGCGCGGGGCTCTCCCTTGAGCTGCTCCCCGACCGCGCGCTCGATCCCTACCGTCTGCGCTTCAAGGGCGTCAATCTCTCCTTCATCACCAACGTCGCGCCCGTCGCCCCGCAGTTCATCGACAACACCGATGAATCCTTCAAAAAGCACTTCAACGCCGGTCTCATGACCACCTGCGGTCTCCAGAACGTCGGCGTTCCGAACGATTTCCACGGCGACGCCATGCACCAGCACGGCCGCTTCGCCACCATCCCGGCCGACGAAGTCACCGCCACCACCGAGTGGGAGGACGGCGTGCCGGTCATGAAGGTCACGGGCAAGATCAAGGAAGCCCGCTTCTTCGGCGAGACGCTGGTCGCACGCCGCACCATCACCATGAAATACGGCGAAAACAAGATCACCATCCGCGATAAGATCAAAAACGAGGGCTACGAGCGTCAGGAGCTCATGCTTTTATACCACTGCAACCTCGGTTATCCGCTGGTCGACAACGGCTCCCGCCTCATTCTGCCTCCCACCATCGTCACCCCGCGCGACGAAGAGGCCGCCAAGGGCAAGGACGAATATATGCTCTTCCACGACCCCGTCCACGCCTACGCCGAGCAGTGCTTCTACCTCGACTGCGAAGCCGACAAGGATGACAAGGTCTTCGCCGCCCTCTATAACCCGGCCAGGGCGCTTGCGCTCAAGCTGAGCTTTAAGAAATCCGAGCTTCCCTACATGACCGAGTGGAAGCAGATGGGCGAAAAATTCTACGTCGTCGGCATCGAGCCGGGCAACTGCCACGTCGAAGGCACCGCGTCCGAAGAGGCGCGCGGCACGCTTTCCTGGCTGGAGCCGGGCGAGGAGAAGGAATTCGGCCTCACCTTCGAGGTGCTTGAGGGAAAGGATGCCGAAGCGCTGTGAAAAAGGTGCTGGTCATTGACGGACAGGGCGGTAGGATCGGCGCTCTGATCGTCTCGGAGGTCAAAAAGCGCTATCCCGAGGTGGAAATAATGGCGGTCGGCACCAACGTCACCGCCACCGCCGCCATGCTGAGAGCCGGGGCAGACCACGGCGCGACGGGCGAGAACCCGGTCGTGGTGGCCTCGAAAAAAGCCGACGTCATCGTCGGGCCGACCGGCATGGTCATCGCGGACGCACTCCTCGGCGAGGTGACCGAAAAAATGGCCGTCGCCGTCGGAAAAAGCGACGCGCCGAAGATCCTCATCCCCATCAATAAGTGCAACACCGTCGTGGTCGGCGTGGAGGAAAAATCCGTCGCGGATTACGCCGCCATGGCCGTGGAAAAGATCAGGGAGTTTCTGTAAGGAAGCGATAAGTTTTCAGTTTTCGGTTTTCAGTTTTCAGGAGAGACGTTGGAAGTGAGGAGTGCTTCCGGGATGGTGCGAGTCATTAAGGCTCTCCCTCCGGGAGAGCTGACAGCCCGCAGGGCTGGCTGAGAGGGCTGGAAGGCAGTTGATAATTGCTTGGTGCCTCAGATCAATACGGTGCGCTGCCCTCTCCGTCTTTCCGGGATCGTGCTGAATCGCTCAACCGCTGAATCGCTTTCCGCGTAACCGCGCAATCGCCCCAATGTAATCCTGAGGGCGAAGCCCGAAGGATCTTTCCGTCGGGCTTTGCAAAAGGATCCTTCACTACGTTCAGGATGACAGGGATGGTGCGTT
>JAKSPX010000068.1 GCA_024404415.1 Clostridia bacterium
AGAAGAGGAACTGGTCGATGTTCAGACTGCCGTCGCGCCCGAGATAGACGCGGGAATCGTAGGTGCAGTGCTTGAGGAGATAATCGGCGATGGTGAGGGCGTTGTCGTAGTCGCTCTTTTGGGGATCGTAAAGCCTTCTGGCCATGTTGACCAGCTTGTCGCTGGCCTTGGAAATATCGGTGTAGAAGAGCCCGATGCGCTCCGCGTTGGAGCGGTAGCGTTCAAGGTTTCCGCCATAGACGTTGTCGATCTCCTCATCCGTGACCGTATCGTAAAAGCCCTTGCCGAAATAGCGGTAGAAATTCGCCGTGTCGGCGTTTTTCCGGAGGGTGACGAAGTTGGCCGTGTAGGAGGTGCCGGAGGGAACGCCCTCGGCGGCATAGAGGCCGGTACCGTTGAAATCGTCCAGAACGGTCAGTTTGTTCTTGCCGAGCAGAGAATAGCTTTTGACCATCGGCACCTCAAAGAAGGTGTTGGCCTGGATGTCCTCATAGGTGATGTTGATATCGGCCTTGCCGAGCATTCGGTGAAGCACCCGCTCGATGGAGAGATCGGCGGTCTGATAGGTGTTGCGCGCGCGGTTGTCGATCAGCTTCACGGCGTTCGCGGTCTCGTCCATGGCAAGCGACGAGGGCGCGCCGTTGCTCGGCATCTCCACGCCGCTCAGAGCGCGGCGGCTCCACGTGCCGTCAAAATTGCGGTAGGCGTAGGAGCGCAGGTAGAAATACTCGATGTCGGGTGAATAGCTGGTGACAGACAGGGTGTGCACGCGGGAGGAATTCAGGATCACACCCTCGCCGTCGTCGACTCCGATGCGGTCATTTTCATAAACGATGTCGCGTGTGGTGGAAAAGAGGTTTTCCTCTGTGCGCAAAACCAGCTCGGTCAGACGCGTGCTGAGACCCAGATTGGCCTTTGACGCCGCGTAGCGATCCTCCGGGAGGGCCGTGACCAGGCGCGTGAGGATCAGGGCGAGGAGCACCGCCGGGATCATGACGATGTTGGTCATGCGCCCGAAGCGCACCGAATAGCGCTCGCTCAACCGGTAATCCAGATACACCGACTGGCGAAGCCTCATGTAGTAAAGCGCAAGCCCGAAGATGAGCGTCGGGAAATAGCCGGTGCCGAGTGAATCACCTGCCAGCTCATAATAGATGGAGAACGGGATGAGGATGAAGAGCACCAGCCCGACGTTGGAAAAGCGAGTGGCAAAGAAGGTCATCAGGAGCGTGAAAAAGACCGTGACGATGATGACCGTGACGTACTGGAAGGCCTCATTCGGGGCATTGTACTTGAGGAAAAGCGTGGAGATCCACTGAAAATAGCCGTTGATCCAGGAATGGAAGGTCGGATCAGCGGCATAGTAGACCACCGCCCCGATCACCGAGGTAAAAAGCGCGGTGATGGTGAGGATGGATATGGCCGTGCTGGAAAGCAGAATGTTCCACACGAGCGAGAAGAAAAAGGTATATTTGAAGAGCAGATCGGCCGAATAGACCTCCGCGACGTGCGGAATGGAGCCGCACACCGAGAAAATGACAAAATAGGCAAAGATCTGCGTCAGAACGGTATCCAGTAAAAACTTGACGATGCGGTCAAGAATGACCTGCTTTTTGTCTTTTGTCAGAAGATTGGAAAGCATGGAGTCCTCCTCTCTCAAGGATCTTAAGAAGCGTCACACAAGCGACCAGACGGGATCGTCGTCCTCTTCCCCGGCAAACCAGACCTCCAGCCCGAGGGCGTTGAAGATCTTTTCGCCGTAGGAGGCGTGCCCGGCGGCGATGATGACCGGTGAAGCGCCCGTCTCACGCACGTCGGAGGCGAAGAGCAGCGCCTTGTCATCAAGCGCCGAGGTGAATAGGATCATCCGGCCGTGGCCGGAGAAGAGTTCGTTTTTGCCGTCGAGCAGGGAATAATCGAGGTCACATTTTTTCCGGCAGCTTTCGGCAAGCGCCGTGAAGGCTTTTTTGAAGGAACAGGCGTCGTAATCGTCGGCTTCCACGCCGCCCGCGCCGTTTTCCAGACCGGTGATCAGGCGCACCTCGAGATTTTCCCCCATGGCGTCGAAAATGAGCGCCGAGGCGAGGTGTGCCAGAAGGTCGGTGTGTTCATCCTCCATGCCGCCCGCGTCGTAGACGACGGTGATCTCCCTCTTGCCCTCCTCCTCCCAGGTGCGGGTGAAACGGCCGAAGCCGCGGGAGGAAAGGCTGTGGTGAAGGTGCGCCATGGAGTCGCCCGGCTGATAGGGGCGCACGTCCGCCGCCTCGGGCGAATCAAGCCCCGTGCCGCCGTAGGCCATCTCGCCGCCGATGGGCGAGACCAGCGCTTTCAGAAGTGCCGCGCCGCCGCCGCGCACCGAGGGGTAAATCATGATGCGGTGGGCCTTCAAAGGCCGGTGCAGGCGGAAAAGGCGCAGATAATCCACCACGGCGATGCCGGTTGCGCCCGCCGTGAAATAACCGTGGCGGCGGCAGAGCACGTCAAGCTCCAGATGCCGCTCCTCGAAGGGCGCAAGCGAGATCTGCGTGGCCATGAATTCCTCCGCGGGGTCGTAGGACACGTCGCGGCTGACGGTGGTGTAGACCGTCAGGTAAGGAATGGGCAGGATCGATTTATTTTTGATGGTCAAAACCGTGCTGAAGGCGTCTCCCTTGACGGGATCGGCGTTGGTGTCCGCCGAGGTGATCTTCACGAAGGGCAGGGTCAGAAGCGCGTAAAGGAGCGTCAGGACGGGCAGAAGCAGGACCCCGTACATCAGAAGCTCGGCGTTGCGGCTTTTGACGATGGCGGAATAGAGCATCACCGCGCCGATGAGCAGCACGTAGACGACTCTCGAACGGATCAGTCTCATTTCGTCTGGAAGGTGGGCAGCGCCACGCTTGCGGCGCAGGCGGCCATGACCGAACCTGCGCTCTTGCCCGCAATGATGGCTTCCTTTTTGAGGATGACGCGGTGGTTCAGGACGAAGGGAAGCATTTTGCGCACGTCATCCGGCGTGACGTAGTTTCTCCCCTCAATGTAGGCGGCTGCCTGAGAGGCGCGCATGAGGGCGAGGGAGCCGCGGGGGCTGACGCCTAAAGAGAGGTCGCGGCTGGCGCGGCTGGCGGCGGCGATCTCGGTGATGTAGGCGATGATGGCGTCGTGAACGGTCACGCCGAAGACCTCGCGCTGCATATCGGCCAGTTCTTCGCCGGAGATGACGCGCGGGAGCTGATCAATGAGGGTCTTGCGCGCGATGTGCATCTTGAGCAGGCGCGCTTCATCCTCCTTTTCGGGGTAGCCGATGCGGATCTTGAGTAAGAAGCGGTCGAGCTGTGCCTCGGGCAGCGGATAGGTGCCGGTTAAGTCGACCGGATTCTGCGTGGCCAGGATGAGGAACGGCTCCAGCAGGCGGTAGCTTTTGCCGTCCACCGTGATCTGCTTTTCCTCCATCGCCTCCAAAAGGGCCGACTGGGTCTTGGGCGAGGCGCGGTTGATCTCGTCGGCGAGGATGACGTTGGAGATGAGAAGGCCGGGATGGTAGACGTATTTCTTCTCGTTGATGTCGTACATGGTGTAGCCGGTGATGTCGGCGGGCATGACGTCGGGCGTGAACTGGATGCGTTTGAAATCCAGTCCCAGCGATTTGGCAAGCGCCATGGCAAGCGTCGTCTTGCCGACGCCCGGCACGTCCTCGATCAGCACGTGCCCCCCGCACAAAAGCGCCGTCACCATGAGCTCCGCCGCGCTTTTTTTGCCGATCATAGTCGTTTCCAGATTGTCGATCAGCGTTCTGATCTTTTCATTGTAAGCCATATCCCCCTTCGGCTGTCAAAACAGCCGCTCCTTTCGACTTATTTCATCTTATTTTATCATAAAAGCGATATGAGCGCAACCCTGCCCCATGATTTTTCGCAGGTGGGCACAAAGTCACGGGGATAAGACGAACGGGGAGCCCTTTTTGCTCCCCGTTTATCCAAAGTTTTATAAAATTTTTCAGACGTTGTGCTTATCGCGGTAATCCATGTAGATATTCCAGTCGGTGCGGCTCATGAAGTGGCTGCCCGGACGCATGTGGTAGCCGATGAAGCCCTCGTGGAAGGCTTTCCCCGCCACCGGCGTCTCGGAATCGCACACAAGGCCGGTCTTGCCGTAGGCTTCCCACATCGGGGATGCCGCGCGGCAGGCATAAAGCTCGCTCTGCGGATCCGCCCATTCGTCGCCCTCGGCAGAGCCGACGAGCAGATGGCGCGGGGCGATGAGTGCGAGGAGCATATGCGCGTCAAAATCAAGATCATCTGGTGCGACGCCGCGCAGATCCTGCATGGCGGGCGAGAACCAGTAGGGGAAGACGTCGGTCATGCCGGAAAGCGCTTCGCCGACCTTGCCGCGGTTGATGGCCGCGCCGCCGCAGCCGGATTCATTCGAGATAACCAGCGCAAAGCGCGGGTCGTTGGCGCCCGCCCAGAGTGCGGTCTTGCCGAGGCGGGAGTGACCGATGACGGCGATGCGGTCGGGGTCGACCTCCGGGAGAGTGAGGATGTGATCCAGCACGCGGGAGGCCGCAAAGGCCCAGATGCCGATCTTGCCCCAGTCGTCGCGGCCGGTTCTGTCCATATTATAGAAGGGAACGATGCCGTCCCAGACGTTGGCGTCCAGAGAGACCTCGTCATAATTGAAGGTAGCGATGCCGAAGCCGCGGTCGATGATCTCCTCTGCCGGGAGGTAATGGCCGCCGGCCGGGCCGTGGAAGCAGATATTCACAAAGAAGGGATGCTTTTTGCCGTCATCCGGAGCAAAATAGTCGTATTCAAAGGCGGCTTCGCCCTTGTCGGCATCAAATGAGAGGCGATAACGCTGGTGCTTGGCCTTGCCCGCGAAGGTCTTGTCGGCGATCTCGGTGTCCTTGCCGACTGCTTTCGCGCGCACCTCTGCCGGGGCGGGGGGCATCATGCCGTAAAGGCGGTCGCGCATGAGGGCGTAAAGCTCCTCCTGGATCTTCTCCGCTTCGGCCGGGGTGGAAGCCTTTTCCCACATCGGGATATTGCGTTCAACAAAGTTTTTCATGATCTTCTTCCTTTATTCTGAAATTTTAATGGTTCTGAAGAGGTTTTCGGCGGTCTTTTCCAGCGCCTTTTCGGTTTCGGAGGCGCTCAGAAGCGCACCGACCGGGTAATTGGTCATGGGGAAGACGGCGCTCACGCCGGATAGATAGGCTTCCCCGACCTCCCCTGCTCTTCCGCAGAGGACGTAAAGCGGGACGCCCGCCTTTTTCGCGCGTGAAGCGATACCGCCGACGGCCTTGCCCATCATGGACTGACCGTCAAAGGAGCCTTCGCCGGTGACGACCAGATCGGCCGATCGAATGGCTTCGTCGAGGCCGACCGTGTGGCTGACCACGTCGATGCCGCGTTCCAGCTCTCCGCCGAAGAGGGCGAGGACGGCGTAACCCATGCCGCCCGCCGCGCCCGCGCCGGGGAGATCGGCCTTTTCGATGTCGATGACCGAGGACGCATGGCGCATGCCTTCATCCAGCATGGCGATGGTCTTTTCGTCGGCGCCCTTCTGCGGGCCGAAGATCGCCGCCGAGCCTTTTTCGCCGCAGAGCGGGTTTTCCACGTCGCAGAGGGCCGTGATCGCGGGGATCTTCCCCTCCGGCCTTTCAAAGCGGGAGAGCGTTCTGAGGCTTCGCCCGGTGGGAATGAATTCGATATCGTGGTCATCATAGAAGGTGAAGCCCATGGCCGAGGCCATGCCGAGGCCCATGTCGCTGGTGCCGCTGCCGCCGAGGCCCAGAAGCACCTTTTCCGCGCCATCCTCCGTCGCCTTCATGATGAGCTCGCCCACGCCGTAGGTGGTGGCGATCTCGGTGATGCGGAGCTCGCTCTTGGTCAGCCCCGCAGCCTCCGCCGACTCGACGTAGGCAGTCTTGCCGTCCGGGAAGAGGAGGTATTTTGCCTCCAGCTCCTCGCCGTAGGGACCGCGCACCTTGGCCGACTTTTCCACCGCGCCCAGGGTCATGAAGCATTCCTTGGTGCCCTCGCCCCCGTCGCCGAGCGGCAGAAGGCAGGTCTCCGCCTCCGGGAAGATTTTTTCCGCCGCCCTCCGGATCGCCTCCGAGGCCTCTTTGGCCGCGAGCGTCCCCTTGAAGGAATCCGGGCAGATGACGATCTTCATATCCATTCCCCTCCTTCGGATGTGGTCTTTTCTTACCTTTAGAATAGCACCTTTTCGGGGAAAGCGCAAGAGAAAGATGGCGATTCCTCTCTTTCTTGACAATCGGACATGATTTATGTATAATGATTCCATTCTTCGGCATAACAGAAAGGCAGCAGTATGGAAAAGAAAATCGCGGTCATCGGCGCTTCCCGCATAGACGTCTCGGGCTTCACCGAAAAGGCGCTTTCCCAGCGTGAGGTCAACACCATGGAGATGCGTTTCTCCTTTGGCGGCAGCGGCCTGAATATCGCGCGCGATCTGGCGCTTTTGGGGCAGAAACCCGCCCTGATCTCACTTTTCGGGCGGGATCAGATGGGCATGCTCCTGGCCTCGGCCTGCCAGCAGAGCGACATCGACATTTCCCGCAGCGACGCCTCCCTTGCCCCCTCCGCCGCGGCCTTCTCGGTCCACAACGACCGGGGTGAAAGCGTGCTTTCCTGCACCGACAACCGCATCGTTGAGGGCATGACGCCCGCCTTCTTTGAGGAACGCCTCCGCTACATCAACAATTCCGCCGCCTGCCTCTTCGGTGCCGACCTTCCGAAGGAGAGCATCGAATACCTCGCCGACCACGTCACCGTGCCGCTCTTCGCCTTCGGCGTTTCCCCCTCCCGCGTTTCGGTCCTTGCGCCCGTCCTCTCCAAGCTCTTCGGCATCCGCCTCAACCTTCTAGAGGCGCGCCGCCTCACCGGAGCCATCACGCCCGGCGACTGTGCGGGCTTCCTCTGCGACAAAGGCATCAAATTGGCCGCCGTCACGCTCGGCGCGGAGGGCTGCTACCTCGCGAGCACCGGCATGCACGTCTCCTGCCCCTCCTTCGCCGCGCGCCCCGTCACCACGCCGCTCGGCGCGGGCGACGCGGTCTCCGCCGTCCTGCTCTGGGGCTTTTCCAACCGTCTGCGTCTGCGCGACATCGCGGTCTCGGCCATGCGTGCCGCCGCCATCACCTGCTCCTCCGAGGACGCGGTCAGCCCCGACCTTTCCGAGATCGCCCTGCTCGAGGAGATCCGGAAGCACATGCAGGAGTGATCACCATTCAAAAAAGCGCCGCTTTCACAAGCGGCGCTTCCAGTTTGTCGAAAAGTATGTCATTGCGAGGAGACAGGTCACGGCGTGACCTGTTGACGTGGCAATCCGTAAATTTCAGCACCTAATATGAACAATTTCGTCTCTATTTG
>JAKSPX010000069.1 GCA_024404415.1 Clostridia bacterium
GTCTGCTGGACCGATCCATGCGCGAAACGGCGAGGCTGCATCCCACGCGGGTCAGCATCACGTTGAGCATGGAGCCGCTCAGCACGGCGGTGATCCATCTGCCTGGCAGCGAGCCCCAGCCGGCGGTGGACGAGATCGCGGAAGAGCTGAAAATGAACCCCGAGACGGTGAAAAGCCGCCTCCGCAGGAGCCGCGCCAGACTCAAAACCACATTGCTGGAAAGGGGATACGAACTTGAAGATTAAAATGAACGATCTGATGGATCTCTGGGGAGAAGACCAACCCGCCGAACCGATCGACGCGGAAAAGCTTACCCGGGAGGTCCTGAAAAAGGCGGAAAAGGACGCAAGACCGCGGAAAAAGCGCCGCATTATCCTCATTGCTGCTGTTGCCGCCATTGTGGCGGTCATGGGCGGTACGGCGGTTGCCGCCTCGGCGGGAAAGCTGCATTTTGAGAAGACGGACGGGTATAAAATGCCGTATTCCTATGTGGATGGGGAGAAGGACACCGTCGTAGAAACGGACATGGTCGTCGATCCTTATGATGCGATCATTCGCTATGAGAATGAAGAGACGGAGAAAGATCAAGCATCTACGGAGGAAAGCCATACCGTCGCCATGAAGCTCGGGTATCTGCCGCATGAACTGACGGTATATAACTCGTTGCGGACTTTGGCAAGCCTTCCAAACGGGGATTCGACCCAGCTACCTCCGGGGATGGATGCGAATGAGCTTTATATTGAGGTCAACGATAGTTACGGTGGGTTTGCCATGAAAGAGGCCGAAAGGGCGGCGGAACTGGTCGGAAAGCTCACAGATGAGGCGGGATATGATGAAGCGGCAAAGAAAAAAGCCGCCGAGGTGATCCTTGATTACCGCGAGGCGATGGATGCCGGGATCGGAACGACCGAAAGCGATAAAGCCTTTGAGGAACGCATGACGCCTTATGTGGACGCGGTCATGGCTCTTCCGGGACTGGTAGACAGAATGAGAGGGCGTGTCTTTGAGGCCATTTCGGCAGCGGAGGAACACATCTACTCTGTTCACGTTTTCGCAAGACCTGAAGCGGAAGGAAAACCCTTCCTTGTTCCCGGAAAAGACGCGGAGCTGGTATGGGAAAAAGAGATCAACGGCATGGACGCCATGATGGTGAGAACACAGGAGACAGCCTTGCAGATCACCGAATCCCTGCTTCTCTATGATGTGAATAAAGGCTGTGTCGTGATGATCTCGGGGACTATCGGCGAAGAAGAGATGCTGAAGATCGCGGAGAACATGGAACTGGTTGAGACTGACCTTCCGGCTCAGGAATCATGGCTGCCCGACTGGATCTACGTCACGGCTGCATTGGGTTAATTGCATATTTCACAGCGACGGAGGGAAACCTCCGTCTTTTTTCTTTGTGGACATTCTTTTATGCGGATGATAAAATCAAATAAAAAATCCATTTTGATGCAACCGTTTTGAAGAATCAAGCCACTATGAGAGTGTCCGGGCAAATCAGAGAGGAAGGAGGCGGAAACCGTGGACGATAAAGAGCTGTTAAGAGGACTTAAAGACGCGGATCCGGCGGCGTTGGAGGGGGCTGTACGCCGCTACGGCGCTTACGTGACGACCGTCATCCGCAGAAGGCTTCTCGGAAGGGGAGAAGAAGAGGATATAGAGGAGCTGGTTTCCGATACCTTTGTAGCGCTCTGGAGGGCGCACGGGACGATCCGCGGTGAATCGCTTGGCGCGTGGCTGGCGGCGGTGGCGCGAAGGGAAGCCATCCACTATCTCCGCATCAATCGTCCTCCGAGGGGGAGCGAGGAGGAATACCTCGCGGCAGAGGACGAGGAGGCGGGCAAGGCTTACGACCGGAAAGAACTCGGCATCCTTCTGGAAGAGGCGATGGAGACGCTCGAAAAGGAGGATAAGGATATATTCATCCTCTATTATTTCGCATCCCGGACGGTCGGGGAGATCGCGGAAACACTTGCTCTCAACCCGGAGACGGTCAAGAGCCGCCTTTCCAGAGGGCGCGGGAAGCTCAAAAATGAATTGATGAAAAGGGGGTACGAACTTGATGATCGACATGAATGACGTCATAGAGCTTTGGGGCGAAAAACATCCCGAAGACATCCGGGACGATGCGTTTGACGCGGAAAAGATCATCCGGGAGGTCGGAAACAAGACCCGGAAGCGCGGACACCTGAAACGCCGTGCGGGCTTCCTGATCGCGGCGATCTTCATCGTGGCCGCGATCGGCATCACGGCGGCGGCCGCGCCGGGCGGGCGTGGCCATTATCCGGCGAAAAAGGAGACCGAAAGCGAATCCGAGACCGAAAGACGGGTCTGTGGCATCCAAAACGTCATCGGTCTGCGCCTCGGGTATCTGCCGGAGGATATGGAAGAGGACTCCGAGGGGAGGCTGCTTTCGGATTACCTCGCGGAGCTCGGAAAAGCGTGTGATACCCTCACGGAAGAGGAATTGGAAAGCCTGCATTTTAACTATTCCGCCTACTCCGATGGCGCAAGTGCGGAGCGCATCGCGGACGCGATTGCCGCCTTTGCGGGCGGATGGGATGAGGAGGCGCGCGAAGAGGCACTCAAAGCCATCCGTGCCTACCTGCAGGAGATAACCAAGGGTATTGACGAGGATAAATCAAAGGAGGAGAATGAAAAGGCGCTTGAACCCTATGTAAAGGCTGTCATGGTGCTTCCCGGGCTGGAAGGGAAAAAGCAAGAGGAGGTCTTTGATCTGATCGCCGCGGTGCGCGCAAGGAAGCTCTCTGTTTCTCTCTTCTCCGTGACGCGGGAGGATGTGGATCTCTCGGAAAAAGAGTCGGGTCCCCGGTGGGAAGCCGTCTGGCGGAAGGAGATCAACGGAAGGAAGGCGACCTTCATAACCGTCGAAAAATCGGAGATCAAAACGCTCGTCCTCTACGACCCGTCCCTTGACTGCGTGGCGGAGATCGTCGGAGAGGGCGCGGGGATCACGGAAGAAGAGCTCGTTATGATCGCCGAAGGACTGGAGCTCATCGAGACCGATGTGAACGCAAGGCCGCTCCACATCTACCCGACCTGGCGCTGGCAGGTCATGGGATATATGCCCAAAGGATAATGAAAAGCTCCCGGAAAACGGCCTGTTTCCGGGAGCTTGGTTTATAAAGGGGTCATTCGGCGTATTTTTTCGCCATGGGGGCGAGTCTTTCCATCACCTTGGGGTTGCCGCAGAGTACCGAGCAGGGCTTTTGCGGGTCGGTGGGCGTGCCGTCAAGCTGGGTGACGATGCCGCCGGCTTCGCTCACGAGCAGTCTGCCCGCCGCGAAGTCCCACGGGGAGAGGAAGATCTCAAAATACCCGTCGGCACGGCCGCAGGCGACGTAGGCCATGTCCTGCGCGGCACTTCCGCTTCTGCGCATATCGGCGGCGAAGGTGAAGGCGTCGGCCAAAAGACCGAGTGTGCGTCCTGCCTGGTCGCGGTAATAGGGCGCAGTGCCGAAGAGGAGGAGCGCTTTTTCGGGCTCGCGGTCGGAAACATGGATAGGCTGTCCGTTCAGAGAAGCGCCATTTCCCTTCTCGGCGAAGAAAAATTCGTCCCGGTAGGGCTGGTAGACCGCGCCGAGCAGCGTTTCCTCTCCCTTGCAGAGGGCGATGGAGACGCAGCTTTCCTTGAAGCCGTGCATGAAGTTGGTGGTGCCGTCGATGGGGTCGACCACCCACATAAGCGTGCCGGTCGCGTTCTCGCCGAGATCCTCTTCGCCCAGGAATCCCGCTTCGGGGAGGAGGGGGTTGAGGGCTCCGTGGAGGTATGCCTGCACGCGCAGGTCGTATTCGGTGACGAAATTGGCGTCGCCGGGCTGTACGAAGATCTCACCCGGCGTGTCGGCGGAGAGGATGATCTCCCCTGCACCGCGGATGATCTTTTCCAGTTTGTCGCGCATTTTATTCGACCAGCGCAAGCATATTGCGGCAGACGGTCTCGGCGTCCACCGTGCGGCCGCACTCGAAGACCACGAATTCGGAATAGCCGGTCTCCTTGATGGCCTTGAAGACGTTTTTATAGTTGATCTCGCCGGTGCCGGGTTCCATGCGGCCGGGGTTGTCGCCGACATGGATGTGGCCGATGAGGTCGATGTTTTCGGTGATGTTGCGGATGACGTTGCCTTCGCTGATCTGCTGATGGTAAACGTCAAAGAGCAGACGCACCTCGGGACGACCGACTTCGTTGATGACTTCGACACTTTCCTTGGTGGTGACGAGGAAGTAGCCCTTGTGGTTGACGAGGATGTTGAGCGGCTCCAGGACGATCTCAACGCCGCTTCCCTTCACGACGTCGGCGCCGAGCTTGAGCGCGTCCACGACCAGGTCGTGCTGCACGCCGCGGGAGACATCGGAGCGCTCGTTGCCGGTGGTGACGACGATCTTATTGACGCCGAGGATCTTCGCGGCCTCCAGCGTTTCGCCGAGTGCGTCGACAAAGGCGCCGTGAGCGTCCTTCCAGACGATGCCGTGGGTGTTGGCGATGAGCGCCTGCTTTTCTTCGTCGCGGGACTGGATGAGAATGGCGGAGATCTTCATGCCGGTCTCCTTGAGGGTGGAAGCGACCGCTTCAAGATCCGTGTCCTTCCAGCCGAGGATCTCCAGCGCGTCAAAACCGTTTTTCTTCGCGGCGCGGATGCGGTCGGAGGCGCTGCCTTCAAACCAGCCGCCGCAGGCAGAGAGAGTATACATATTGTGTTCCGTCCTTTCCGTATGTTGGGGCACAGCCCGGATCCTTTCGCTACGGGTATTATACTCTTCCTCACCAAGGAAAACAAGAGCCAAGCGGAATAAAGAAAAAATGTGCCGCAGCAGGGTAAAAAAAGCGCTCTGCGGCGGCTTTTTTTCACGGAAAATTCCGATTTGAAAAAGTAGAACAGATGTTCTGAAATCACACTATATTGTGGGGTTCTGAAAATATTTTTACAAGATATTGTAAATGGGTTTGACTTTTGTCGGATTTTGTGGTACAATAATTAAAAGGCCCGATTGGCTTATCCGGCAAAGCGCGGGGAAAGGCAAAACGGTCGGGAAAAGGGAAGATCCGGGTGAAAGCAAAACGAATCATCATAGCCGCTGCGGGAGTCGCAGCCATTGTTCTTGCGATCCTTCTTTACCGCTTCCTGCCCGGGATCCTGCGTGAGAAAACGCCTTACGGCGGGGATCTTCTGACCGTCACCTTTCTGGACGTCGGGCAGGCGGAAGCCATTTTAATTGGAACGCCCGGCGGCGAATTCATCATGGTGGACGCGGGCAATCAGGATGACATCGGACTGGTAAACGACGAGCTGTGGCTCGCGGGAGCCAAACATCTTGCACTCTGCGCGGCCACCCACCCGCACGAGGATCACATCGGCGCCATGACCGAGCTTCTCTATTCACCGGGAGCCGACAAGCTGGTCCTCCCCGATTACGACTGCGACACCTACTTCGTCGAAAAGATGCTGGAGGCGGCAGAACAGGAACACATCCCGGTGGTCTTTCCGGAGACGGGAGAGGTGATCTACGACAAGGATGACGTCGTGATCACGGTGGTCTACAACGGGGCCGGGGCGGAGGACGCCAACAACGCCTCGCTCATGCTCAGGCTCACCTACGATGAGGTCTCTCTTCTGCTCACGGGCGATGCCGAGCAGGCGGAAGAAATGAGAGCCATCCAAGCCGGGGCCGAACTCCGGGCGGACATCCTCGACCTCGGGCACCACGGCGCGTCGGACGCGGCTTACGAGCCCTTCCTCGACCGGGTGAAGATGAAATACGGCGTGATCTCCTGCGGCAGGAACAACGAATACGGTCATCCGCATGACCGGACACTTTTTACAATGGCGCGGTACGGCGTGAAGCTTTACCGCACCGATGAAATGGGAACTCTGCGGTTTGCTTCCGACGGAAATACCTGGAAGCTGCCGTGACGACAGATTAGAAGTTATAAGACCTCAAGGGGGCTTTGAAATATATGGCTGAGCTTTTGATTCCCGTCTCTTCGGGGGAAGAGATCCGGGCAGCGGTGAAAAACGGTGCGGACGCCGTGCTTTTTGACGGCGGCGCCATCACCGGCAGAAACAGCGATTTTATCATGAGCGCGCTCCGATACTGCTGGAAAAACGGCGTTCGGGGCTATTTCGCGTTGAAAGCGCCCGCAAACGACCGCGACGAGCTGCGCTTTGCGGAAGAAGTCACACGCCTTGCCGCCGCGGGAGCCGATGCGCTGGTGCTCTCCTCCGTCGGAAGCGCCGAGATCGCCCATAAGATCGTCCCGGACATGCGCCTTTTCGCGGGCGCGGAACTGGCCGTCACCAGCATCGACGGTATGGAAGAACTCAAAAAGCTCGGCTTTGAGCGTGCCTATGCGGCCAAGGAACTCAACAAATACCAGATCGCCCATCTGAAAAAATACGGAAGCCTTCCCCTTATGGTCACCCTGCAGGACGAAATGTGCATGAGCTACGACGGGCAGTGCCATGCTGCCGTCAAAAACGGCGGCAAATGCGACGAATTCTGCCGCAAGGTGTTCAGCTTCAGCGGTACCGGCCGCAGAAGAAGCGAATTCCCGCTTTCCCTCAAGGATATCTGCCTCGCGGCGCACGTCCGCGAAATGCTGATGGACGGCGTGGATGTCCTCGTGGTCGGCAAGAGCTTCTGCGAAGGCGAGGAAGCCACCGCAAACATCACCAAGACCTATGCCCGCATCGTGGCGGAGGAACGCTACGCCGCGGCGGGAGAACTGCGCGAATTGACCCGCAGTGCCAAACACGGCGGCTTCACCGACGCTTTCTACGAAGGCAAGCCCGGCCCCGATATGCAGGGCAGACCCGAATCCTCCGAATACGGCGCACTGCCGATCTTTGATACCGCTCCCACCATGGAGGAGCTCCCCGCGACCCTCTCCAGAAGAAGAAAGGTCGACCTCTACTTCGTCGCCCGCAGCAGCGAAAAGATGATGATGGCGGCGGTGGATGCGGTCGGCAACAAGACCATGGTCGTCGGCGGCATTCCGACCGAGGGCATGGCGGACGCCAAAACGGCGGACAGCGTCAAGCTGCGCCTCACCGGTGTGCGCTCCGACAGATGGCGCGTGGACCGCGCGATGGTGCACATCGCGGGCGACATTGACGTCGACCCCAACGAGGTCGAAAGAATGAAGGATAAGTGCCTCGAAGCCCTTGAAAAGAAGCGCTATCAGCCCACCGAACACCAGATCATGAAGTATCGCGCGCCGCTTGCCGAAGGCGGTTACGAAGGCAAGCCGCGCCTCATCCTCTCCTACCACAGGCTTGAGCAGATCGATCAGACTGCGCTTGCCGCCTCCCCGCAGTTCATTTACCTCCCGATCGACG
>JAKSPX010000007.1 GCA_024404415.1 Clostridia bacterium
CCGTAGGTATTCAGGTTGGCGATGCCGCCCTCCCCGATATAATGCACCGCCGCGTAGCCGTCCGGCGCATAGTTGTTGTTTTCCAGCACCTTGAAGGTGTCGCCGTCCGGGTTGACCTTGATGGGCATCCCCGCGGCGCTTCTCTTGGAATAGTAGAGAGAGGCAAATCTTCTTCCGTCTCCGCTGTTGAGGTCGGCGGGCTTGCCCGTGGAGGCCTCCGTCACGGCGAGATACTGAACATACTGGCCGTCGCGGTAATCATAGAGCACGGCGGGAATGTCGTCGAGGGTATATTCCAGCGTGTCGTCCTCCTCCTGGAACTGCTCGTAGACCCACTTGGCGACCATGACGATGAGCAGTACGACCGAGATCACCGCAAAAATGGCGGACATGGCGAGCAATACGCAGCCCAAAAAGCCGCAGACCGCCCCGACGATCGAGCCGCCCATGGCGGCGTTGAAGCAGAGGGTCCAGATTGTGGCGGTGTTGAAAATGAAGACGCCGTAGGTCGCGTAGAAGCCCGCGAGGCCGAGGCCGATCATGGTCGCCATGTTGACCGCAACGGTGACGGCGAACACGGCGATACCGACCATGGCGCCGCCGACCGAGGCCGCCGTCTGGATCTTGGATAACGCTTTGTCAAAATAGTCCTGCTTGACCAGATCGGCAAAGTCGCCCGCCGCGTAGGTCGAGCGCTTGGCTTCGTCGGTGAGCGCGACGTCGCTTTCATAGACGGAGCGGTCCACGCCCTCCCAGACCGAAAGGCGGTCGCTTTCGCCCCCGGTATAGTCCAGAATATCCTGCGTGAGCTTCGAAACCATCTCATCCGCCTTTTCGATGATCAGCTCGTTATTCACAAGAGACGTCGCCATGGAGGCCATGCCCACCACGCGCAGGATGCCGAACTGGCCCTTGGTGAGCGCCTTGGAAAGCGGGTAGAGCTTCCGGAGCTGCTTATCGGTGGAAAAATCCTGTCTACCGAGCGTGACGAGGTACTCCGCAAGGGTGGTCTCCTCGTCATACTGATATTGATTCAGAATGTTGTAGGCCGAAAGGTAGATCGAGAAGGTCGCAAGGTCGGCAAATTCGCTGTTCAGCGTGATCTCCTCGATCACCTCGTCGCCGATCTCGCTATCCTGAAGCCCCTCCATTTTTTCAAGCAGGGCCTCTTCGCCGTAGGTGTCGATGTAATTCTTCGCCTTGGTGAATTTTTCGCTGAATTCGCGCATCACCTCGCGCAGATCCATCGCCATGTCCTTGTAGGTGCTGTCAAGCTGCTTTGAAAGACCGGTGTCCTCCTCGGCGGCGGCAAGCTCCTCCCGGAGGGTATCGGATGTGAGCCTCTCGGCCCAGTTGCCGTCCTCAGGTTGATAGTCCGCCACGCCCTCGACCATGTTGGAAAACATTGCGCTGAGCACGGAGGTGCTCGCCTGACAGAAGAGCTTCTTGACGAAATCCTCGCTGCAGGCCGGGTCAGCGAGGTAATCGCCGAGGCCGATATCTTCCTTTTCGGGGATGGTGTAGAGATTCAGGAAGGTCCTCGCCTCGATGGCCGCGGGGCTTCCCTTCGCAAGATTTTCCCTGTATTCGCCGAGCGCGATCATGTAGGGCGCCGAGACGGCCCCCATCTTTTCCATTTCCTTTTCCTGGAAATCCGCGTAGCTATATATATCGTAACCGCTGTTCATTTCCAGCACCGAAAAATCGGTGACGGCCTTTTCCTTATCCGGGGTGGTCGTGTAGCCGAGCACCACCGCGTCGGCGTCATTCCCGGCGTTCAGATCGTAATCCGCCGGAATGAAGCCCGCCTTTTTGCAGGCGGAAACCGCCTCCTCTTTGGTCGGAGCGGTAAAAATGCGGACCGATTCCACGTAGAGCTGGGTCGGCTCCACCGCCTCCACGCGGACGCTTCCCGCGTAGTTCACCAGCATCACCATGGCCAATACCAGAGCGATCGCCCGGCAGAGATGCTTCCGTTTCATTTCTTTTCCGCTCCTTTCCCGTTTTTCTTCTGACGGATGACGAGGAACACGACCACGGCCGTGCCCAAAAGCGCGCTGATCACGATGAAGAGCAGGTCGCCGCGCCCCACCGCCGACGTCACCAGCGAATAGAATTCCGGCTTGGTGGGATCGACCTTGAAGGTGGTATTTCTCCCCGAAACGTCGCTTTTGAAGAAAGCGGCCTGATATTCGGACACGTTTTCGATCACCTCATGTCCCGCGTCGTCCGCGCGGACATAGACCTCCGAGCCGTCGTAAAGCCCGCCGTCGTAAATATGCGCCGAGGCGTAGATGGTGTTATTGAGAAAGACGTCGTCCTTCACACTTTTCGCATTCACGTTGTCCCTGATACTCAGGAGCCCCTGCACGTTCAGGTCGTACATTTCGTCCACATAGACGCCGCTGCCGTCGTCTCCCGCCTGATTCAGGCGCACCTCCGCGTCGGCAGGGCAGACCGCGTCGCCGCAGACATAGACCGCGCCGCCGTCGTCTCCTGCCGTGTTGCCGAAGAATTTACCGGTCATGCGCGTTCCCTCGCTGGAATTGCAGTAGACCGCGCCGCCGTCGCCGTCCGCCCGGTTCTGATAAAAGCGGCAGTTATCCATCGCCGCACTTGCGCCGCTTTCCACGTAGACCGCGCCGCCGTCGTCAAGCGATTTGTTGCCCGAGAAGATGCAGTTCGTGGCCGCAAGTCTGCCGTCGTTTAAGTAGATGGCGCCACCGTTATCTTCAGAGTAATTGCCCTCAAAAATGCTGTCGGAAATGTTGATCACACAGTCGTCGTCGCCGAAGATCGCGCCGCCGTGGCAGTTGTCGCTGCTCTTATACGTTCTGTTGCCGTAGAAGCCCGCATTCCGGATGGTGATCTTCGCGCCCTCCCCGGCCACGCGGATGGCGCCGCCGTGGTCGTCGGTCACGCAGTTGGCAATATTGCCGCCGTTCATGACGAGGGTGGAACCGGCGTTTACGATGATGCCGCCGCCGACCGAGCTCCCCGCGCCGCCCGTGATGACACCGCCCCTGATGGTGGTGGAAAAGCGGGTACTCTCGGGGTCGGAATCCTCAATGGTCAGCTTTGCTCCGTTGAAGACCGAGATCACATACCCGTCCGAGGCCATGTAGCCCATTCGTCCCCGGTCCACGATAAAGCCGTTCAGGTCAAGCGTGAAATCCCAGCCGCTCTGGATCTCCAGCGGATGGGCAAGGGTCAGATCGGCGTACAACTGGAGCACCGTCTTATTTCCCAGATGTGCGCTCTCCTTCGCGTCTATCAATGCCCTTTCCAGATCGGCGTATTCCCTGACCGTCTCGCCCGACTGCACCACCGCCTTGAGCGATTTTTCGACGTGCGGGACGTATTTTTCATATAGCGAGAAGGTGACTTCCTTGTAGACCGCGCCCGCGACACGCTTTTCGGTATTCTTGTCGCCGCCGAGCTGTAACTGGCAGAGACCCGCGATCGTGCCCGCGGAATAGTGGTCGACCAGCATGACTGTCTTGCCGCCGTGTGAAAGCGATATAGTGAGCTTCCCTTCGGCATATTGGAGCATGAGGCGGCACTCCTCGCCGGGGGCGATGGAGGCGCTCTTGGAAGTCAGGATATCCTCCGCCTTCGCGCCGTTTTCGTGATTGATCTTTTTCCCGAAGAGGTATATATCCCCGTTTTCCGCGACGCCGATGGCCGTTGAAGGGTCGATCATCGGGACGGAGGTGCCGAAATTCGAGGTGGAAGTGGTGAAAAACGCCGTTTCCGCATCCTCTTCCGCGTCCTCGGACAAAGTGGCGTAGACGATCTCAATGCGCCAACCCGCCGCCGCGGTGACGGGGTTTGATTTCACCAATGCCGCGATGCCGTCGGTGGCAAGGCCGTCTTTTCCTGTGGAAAAGCCGTCCGCGTCGGTGATCTTCCATTGAACATCCCCGAACGTGACCGTTTTCGCGCGGGTCGTCGTGTAGGCCGTTTCTTCCCCGGTCGCAAAGCTCGCTGTCACGCCCGGCATGAAGCCGTCAACGGCGAAAGCCGGTACGGCCAGAGCGATCAGGCACACAAGCGTTACGAGCAGGTATCGCCATGCGCGGTTATGTTCTGTTTTCATGTGCCTTTTTCACTCCTCTTTCCTGAATTTTCGCCCGCGGATCATCACGACGATGAAGACCACGATGACCGCCATGATCAGAAGCACTGCAATAGCGATCAGGCTGCCCGAACCGATCACCGATCCGAGGCCTTCGTCCCCCTCTTCCGTGGAGGTGTCCTCTGAGGTCTCCTCTTCTCTTGAAAAATCTTCCTCTTCCGTGTCGTGAAGGGAGCCGTCGGTCAGAAGCTCCTCCTCCGCGAGGCCTTCGTTTTCTTCTTCGGGGAGCGGCGGGGCGTCGTCGATCACGCCCTCCGCTTCGGGTTCGATTTCCGTTTCCATGTCGGTTTCTGTTGTTTCCTCTTCCGGCTCGGTCTCCGCTTCCTCGGGGATCACGAGCGGAGAAGCATCCGCCGCGAGGACGAGGTAAAGCCCGGTCTCGCCGGTCTCTTTTCCTTCCTCATACGTGTGGATCGCAAGCTGGGTGTAAGCTTCCTCCGAGGCAGAAAGGAGGGCGTATTCCTCCGAAGAGAAGAGATTGGCTCTGGCGCTGGTGATCTCGCCGCCGAAATAGGCCGCGGCCCAGTCGCCCAGGGTGAAGCTCTCACCCATGCGGATGCCTTTGGTGATCTCGGTGACGGGAGCGCCGACGGAAAGCGAGCGGGTGTAATAGAGCCCGAGCGCCTTATCTCCTTCCGAAAGCTCCCCGGCGCGGGCGAAGGGGACGCCGCCGATCACGTCGGCATCCGAAACCGCGGCATAGGTGATCGCCTCGGTCACGTCCGACGTGCGGTCATACGCGAGGTAGATCTTTCCTTCCGCATTTTCAGAAATGGGCTCCGCGACATAATAATCGCACCCGCAGGCGACGAGTGCATCAAAAAGGCTTTCGCCATTTTTCACCGCGACCGTGCGGAGAGCGCTGATATAGGGAAGGCAGAGCTCACAGGGCACCGTGAAGAGGTAGAGGCTTGAGCCCTTGACGCCCGCTTCAAGGTCGGCCGCGTTTCCCTCGACCGTTCTGACTGCGGACGAGCCGTCATTTAAGTAATCGAGCGGATCCACGTCATTTTTCTCGTCCCTGAGGACCATATTGAGCGAGACGATGCCGCTTCCTGCCTTTTCGTCTCGGGTGTAATAGAGGTAAAGCGCCTTTCCGCCGTTTCCCTGATTCAGGCTCAGGGAGGAGACGGGCTTGTAGACCGCGCCTTCAAAGGTCAGTTGATCCTTCTTTTCCGAAGAAACGACCAGGCCTGTGATCGCCTCTCCTCCGCACTTGTAGCCGAGGTGGATCCGCTCCCCCTTTCCGGAGGGATTCAGGTTGCGAAAGACTGCCGTGTAGCCCGCTTCCTCAAGCGTGCTGATGGCGTTCTTCCCCTTTTCGATATGGATCTCGGAAATGCAGACCGTGTCCGACGCCGAGACGGGAAGTCTACATAGGATGACGACGGCAAGCATCATGATAAATGACAAAACCAAGCGGATTCTTTTCAAGAGAGGATCCTCCCACTATCTGTATTTTACATTTTCATTCTACCGCGCGGCGCGGCACAGAAAAGCTACAAAGCGCGTTATTTCCCGAAATTGCTTGAAATGCGCCTTTCGCCATGCTATAATGCACCCATAAAGCCGGAAACCCCGGAAAGGAGGATCCCCATGAGCGCTGATCTCGCGGTGAAACTGCAGTTATACGGGAACATCTATCTGCTCCTCATGAGCGGATTCGGCATGTTCCTGGGTCTCTTTGCCGTTTTCGCACGAAAGCGGAAGGCGATCTATCTTTATTTCACCGTCCTTGCGCTCATCAGCTCCTTCCTCTCCCGCCTCTTCTACACGCTGATGATCGCCTTCTACGGCGGCCTGCCGGACATCTTCAACATCGGCTTTCTCGGCTACGCGGCCACCTTCCTCTTCTTCTTTTTCGCCAACTACGGCCAGATGGATCTTCTGATCGACGACCGCCGCT
Source organism: Clostridia bacterium (assembly GCA_024404415.1). GTDB lineage: Bacteria > Bacillota > Clostridia > Oscillospirales > QAMX01 > RUG11797. Next base: position 6,045 of record JAKSPX010000007.1, read on the forward strand.
CGATCAGGCCCATTTACCGCATCGTCCCTCTGGTCATCCCCGTCGTCGAACTTACAGCCGCCTTGCTCGGCATGATCTACGGCGTTGTGAGTTTTTCCGTGCGCGTCTGCTATCTGGTCATCTCGCTCATCTCCGCTCTCGCCGGGTACTACCACCTGAAACACCTCATCATTCCCGACCTTGACGACGGCTTCGCAAAGGCATTGCGCAGTTACAACGCCATCGCCATGCTCATCGGCTTTTTCTCGCTTACCGAGATCGGCCTCAGCGTTTTCGGCCACAATACCGTCATCATTTTCGCCCAGTTCTTCCTCGGTCTTCTCTACGCCGCCGTCTTCCCGGTGCTGGATAAGGGGGTGAAGAAATGGATACGATGAGCTACATCATCTTCATCTGCACGGCCGCCCCCCTGCTTCTGATGCTGATCCCCGTTGAAAAGCACTCCCGCAAGGTCATCGTCTTCATGCTCATCGGCATGTACTGCTGTCTCTTCATTAGCGAGGTCAACGGGCTTTTGCTCCACCGATCCGACTTCGACATCCTCTATTTCACCACCAACATCACGCCCATCACCGAGGAGATCGTCAAGGCCCTGCCCGTCCTTCTCTACGCCATCTTTTTCTCCGACAACCGGAAAGACCTTCTCACCGCCTCCTTCTCGGTCGGCGTGGGCTTTGCGATGCTGGAAAACCTATTGATCCTGACGCAGAATTTCAAAACGGTGGACCTGTGGTTTGCCGTGATGCGCGGCTTCTGCTCCGGCCTGATGCACAGCATCTGCACCGTCATGATCGGCTATTTCATCGTCTTCCTCAAAAAACGGCGCAAGGTCTTCGTCTCCGGCACCATCACCTCGCTGATCTTCGCCATCGTTTTCCACTCGGTCTTCAACCTTCTGGTGCAGGCCGACTCGGTGGTCGCCAAGGACGTCGGTCTCCTGATGCCGCTTTTGGCCTACCACCTCGTCATCGTCCGCGTCTACCGCTACCTGCCTTCTCTGAAAAAGCGGGCAAAAAAGAAAAACGCCTGATCTTATGCAGAAAAGTCCCCAAAGGAACCTGAAATCAGATACAAAGGAGAATCCCCATGAAACACGAAATACATTTTGCAGACGTCACGCTTACCTCCGCGCCCGAGGCCTTTCTGACCTCCGTCACGGTGGAGGGAAAGACCAGAGAGTTTACGGGAACGCCGTTTTTACGCCTCAAATCGGGAGAGGAGATCGGGTTTGACAAGGCCGTCTGCCGCTCCTTCCCCATCAGGACCGGCACCACCGAGGGCGTCCGCGCGGTTTTTGAGGATTTCCCCCTGCCGGAGCGCTTCAAAGGGCTGAAAGTGACTCTGGACACCGAGATCCTCACCGACGGCTTCCTCCGCGTGAGCGTTCTGACCGAAAATGAGCCGGAGGACGGCCTCGCCGCCATCGGACTCCAGCCCCTCGCCTTCGGCGCGAAAAAAGGGACGGGCTACACCGTTCTTCCCCGGATGCAGGGTGTGATCCTCCCCGCAGAGTGCGAGGAGACGCCGTTTGAGGGGCATTACGAGGGTGTCGTCTTTGAGCGCAACGCCTATATGCCGCTTTACGGGCAGGTGACCGACGCTTCCGACTTCGGAAAAGGCTTCGGCTGCGCCGCCATTTTCGAAACGCCCTACGACGCACGCTACCTCTTCGACCACGATCCCGGAAGCGACACCCTCATCACGCCGCTCTTTGTCGCCTCTTTGGGGCGCATCGGCTACAAGCGCTCCATGCTCTATAAATTCGAGACCGCGTGCGACTACACACGCATCGCCAAGATCTACCGCACCTATCTCAGGGAGCGCGGCATTTTCAGATCGCTCCGGGAAAAGATCGAGCGCACCCCCGCCGTCGCGGGTCTTCTCGGCACGCCAGTCGTCCACACCGACATCGCCGTCCACATCAGCCCGGATTCCTATTACTACCACAAAGATAATCCCGAAAAAAACGACCATTTCACGACTTTTGCCAAACGCGCGGATGATCTGCGGCGTCTGCGCGAAATGGGCGTGGTAAAAGCCTATCTGCACCTGGACGGCTGGGGCAATCACGGCTACGACAACCTCCACCCCTCGCCCTTCCCGCCCTTTGAAGCCGCGGGCGGCGCAGAGGGCATGAAAGCGCTCTCCGAAACCTGCCGGGAGCCTGGGTATACCTTCGGCATCCACGACCAGTACCGCGACTATTATTACGACGCACCCGACTTCGATATGGATAACGCCGTTCAGAATGAAGACGGTTCCCACCCCTACTGCGACGTGTGGTACGGCGGCAAGCACACCTGGCTCTGCTCCAAGCTCGCCCCGGAATATGTCCGGCACAATTACGACCACTTTAATGCACTCGGCATCCGGATCGACGGCACCTATCTGGACGTTTTCTCGGTGGTCTTCCTCGACGAATGCTTCAATCCCCACCACCGCGCCACCCGCGAGGACTGCGCAAAGGCAAGACGGGAGTGCTTTGAACTTCTCAACGCGCGGAACATCATCACCAGCTCCGAGGAGACCGTGGACTGCATGGTGCCCTCCATCGCCCTGTGCCATCACGCGCCTTTCTACATCGGCGACGCGGGCAAGGAAGGGGAGATCGTCGGGATCCCGATCCCGCTTTTCAACCTGGTGTGGCACGACTCCATGGTGATCCCGTGGGACACCGACAACGATTGGGGCTACCTCCCGAATGGCTACGACGCACTGGGCCTCGCCTACCTCAACGGCGGCACCACCTACCTGCCGCTTGACTCCGACGAAGAAAAGATCGCGCGCCTTGAAAAGGTATGGGCGCTCCACAAAAAGATCGGCGACCGGGAGCTTCTCCGCCACGAGCTGGTCGGCGGCGACCCGAAATTACAGCGTTCGGTCTTTGCAAGGCCGGACGGTGAGATCACCATCACTGTGGATTTCCACGCCGAAAAGGCAAGCATCACTGTTTTCGAGGAATAAACCCACCTGCCCCAAGAGGTCAAAACCGGGACTTGCGAAGAATACGCCCGAAGGATTTTGAAAATTATCGGTAGCCATTCTTCTTCTGTCATCGTATATATAGGTGCAAGAACAATTACGGAGGTTAAATAAAATGGAAAACAAGCTTCTCAAAGATCAGGAACTCGAAAAGGTGACCGGCGGCTGGACCGAAGGTACCCCCGCGACCATCACCACCTGCCCCTGCTGCGGAAAGATGGATACCGGAGCGGGCTTTGGCATCGGAAGCGACGGCACAACAGGCCTTATCTGCTGCCACAACCCCAATTGCAGACTTCAGTTTGAAGTCAACCTGAAGGATTCCACCCTTACCGGCAATTACTACGTTGCCGATCGCGGAAAGGTCGACCTTGAAGCTTACCGGGATGAGCTGATCGAAAAGGGTCTCATCTGAACAAGCAAACATAAAAAGGGGCTGTAAAAAAACTCATGAAGCCTCGTCACTCGTGCGCCAATGTCAGCAACATTGGCGCACGAATCCGTCTTTTTACCAAAAAACGGATTGCCACGACCATCCTGCGGGGGTTAAACCAGTCCGCAGACTGGTTTATAGTCTCGCAATGACAAGTGAGTTTTTTACAGCCCCTTTTTGTTTGTTCCCCTTTCGTTTATCCGTGGATGGTAATAGCCTTGACGGAATGGCAGAAATCGCGCACCCCGGCATCCTTTGACCCGAAGGCGACGTAGGACGGTGCGGAATCCTCCACGACCAAGTTCATGTTCTGGATCCAGCCGATGAGGGTATCGTCGCTCCAGACGATCTTCTCGTCATATTCGAAGAGGTCGTCGATATTGTTGTGGGTGACGGTGACGCCGGTGCATTCCGTGACGCCGAGGTCAGAAAGCACGTCAGAGAAGCGGACGCCCTGCAGGATCATGGTGGTGACCTGCGGCGAGCCGTCGCCGTTATCGCCCGTGAACTGATAGGCAGAGATGTAAGTCTTGGCAAGGTCGTGCGCTTTGGCCTGATCCATGGTGTAGGTGACGGTCTCGCCGGTGGCCTCGATGGTGATCGGGATCTGCCAGTTCACGTCATCAAGGGTGACTTTTTTCGCTTCGGATTCCACCACGTCCGGAGTCTTGGAGGTGCAGGCGCCGAAGAGGCACAATAAAAGTGCCGCAAGAAGCATTAAAGAGGCAGCTTTTTTCATTTTCATCATCCTTTCAAAGATCTTATTTATACTTTATCACGGTTTCATAATTCTGTCAATCACGCGGCAAGACTATCAGGGACAGTTCCTCCTATTGACATCCCCTTTATCAACAGGTATATTATATATCTACATAGGATATAAAAGCACAAGAAGGAGTAAAAACCATGAAAAAAGCAACTGCTTTCCTGCTGGTTTTGATTTGCATCGCCGCGATATGCGGCTCCTGCGCATCCAAAACGCCGGACGTCATCGAATCCGAAGAAAAAGCCGCCATTACCATTGATACACTTGATTGGTCGCTTGAGGTCGAAGGCGGCAACGTAGATACCTACACCCTTGCGGATGCCAAAAAACACCCTTTTTCCAAACAACTACACGAACGCCGCCCCAAAAGGGGCGGCGTTCTTCTTATAAAATTTTTTGCTTTGAAAGGAATGAAAGTAGTGTGCACCCGTCAGCCGACAAAATGGGTCAGGACGTAGCTGTTGGCGAGCTGATGGCCTCCGGTGATTTCTGATGCGTGGTCATTTAAGAAATCGGCAATGCGGCAGGCGGCCTCGTCTCCGCGGAAAAGCGACACGAATGCATCATAGGCGGCGCTTCCGTAGGCGAGAATCTTGCAATAGCCCCAGAGGAGCGCCCCGCCGCAGTAGTCTATCTTAACGGCATATTCCCCGTCGGCAGTCCGGCTGACCTCTCCGACCTCGGCGAAGGGTTCCAAAGCCAGCCCGGCTTCAGCCCCGATGAGCGTGCGGCATTCTTCAAGGCGGCTCTCTGCCTCCTCTTCCGAAGCAAACGTCTCATGCAGAGTCTCGGGGTCGTAAAGGGATGCTCTCGCTTGAAAGCGCGCCCCGAAAAGCTCCCGGTATTCCTCAAGCGCGTCTTTGCCGAGGCTTGCATAATCGCCGCGCCCCTTCAGGGCGGCGAGCGCTTCCTTCACTTCGTCGGAACCGCTGATGGTGAGCGAAACATTCTTTCCGTACCGATAAAAAGTCTCTTCGGCAAAAGGAAGGGCATTGCAGTAAAAATCGTCGCTGTCGAAGATATTGAAAATGGTCTGATAGGAGGGCGCTTCGGCATCCGTCGTGACCGGCATGGTGTTGAAGGTGTAGGTGAAGGCTTTGACGTCGGTCTTCTTTTCGAATGCGGCGCCGATCATGTCGGCAAGCATCCCACCGCGGGAATGGCCGGTGATCAGCATGCAGTTTCCCTTTTCCGGGTCATCGTGCTCGGAAACGAATTCTTCAATGAATTCCATCGCCCGCGCTGCCGCGACGTCCGCGCCCTTATAGTGCCCGGCGTTTACCCATTCCGTGTGTTCACCGGTATAGGCAGTATAGCTTTCTCCCGCATAGCCGGGATCAAAAACGCTCATCCACTCCTGTGCCGAGAAGCATCCGCGGAGGGCCACCACATACAGGTCGTATTTATTTCCCGCGCACTGATATCCCAGCGTCATGGTCACGCTGTCATTGGTGTCGGCGGTGTATTCCTTCGCTTTATACGATTCGATATACTCCACATCAGTGAATCCGGCTGCTTTCAAAAGCATCGTCCGGTCGTATTCGCCTTCGGCGTCATCAAGGAGCACACGGTTCTGCGAGCCGCGTTCCAGATCCTTATCGCGAAAATAGACGTCGGCGCTGATCAGGGCGGAAAACGCCGCGAGATCTTCGTTATAGCGGGTGTTATCCCCTTTGGTGAGCCATTTTGCGTTAAAGGAGAGTTCTGTCGGGATGCTGTCCCCGGCCTGGCCGCCGAAAATGGCGCCCTCGACGTGTACCGGGCAGGATATGTCGACCTTCTCTGCTCCGCAGGCGGAGAAGAGGCAGGCTGACAGGACGAAAATGAGCAAAAATGCGATGATTCTGGGTTTCATATTGCCTCCGATGAATATAGGATTGTATCATGATACTATTTTTCTTGATTTCTGTCAAATCTCAGATCAGTACGTCCGCGAAGGTGCGGATCTCTTCTGCAACGCGGCGGACGGTGCGCGCGTCCAGCCGTTCGACGTCTGTCCGGGCGTTCACGACCGCGTCGCAGTAATCCGAGCGGTTATATTCGATCCTGATCTCCAGCGGCAGGAGCGGCTTATATGGACGGATGGCATCGCACTTTGCCATGCCCCTTTTCGCGGCTTCAAAGATGAGGCGCTCGGCCTCATTATCGGGCAGGCAATGGGCAGAGTTTCTGCCGACCGCCGTCTTGACTTCCGCCGTTTCGATGTCGCCGAAGAACTGTCTTGCCTCCAGGCAGGTCGCCCCGTCGCCCGAAACCATCACGCAGGGCACGCCGTAAGCGCCGAAATAGGCCGCTGTCTGGGCAAGCTCGCCCGCCTTGCGCCCGTTGAGATAATAATCGTGCCACGCGACTGAGGACTGGGTGTGGTCGAGAAAGGCATTTAATGTGCCCGCCATGGCGTGCATGCCGACCTGCATGAGGCAGGTGATCGACGCCGGGTCGTAGTTTCCGTCGTCAAAGACGATCTCCTTTGCCCGCGGGGCGAGCTTTCCGGGGAGGAAATTCTTCCCGCCGCCGTGGCCGTCCTCCACGTAGACCTCGTCCGCGCCGCCCGCAAAGGCCCCGGCGATGGCGGCGTTGACGTCGGCCATCAGGCGCTTGCAGGCGCGGGCATAGTCCTCGCTTGTTCGATTCTGGATCTCCTTCATGGAGGAAATGCCGCTGATGCCCTCCAAATCGGCCTCTATCATCACTCTTTTCATGTTTTACCTCGCAATTCTATACTTCACAGAAAGGGACCGTCCGAAAAGCGAACGGCCCCGTCATTTTACAGGATGCGGACAGTCTTGATCTCGAAGGGATGGAAATTCAGGGTCACGGCGTTATTTTCGACGGCGAGCGCCCTGGCGTTTTCTTCGAGCATATTGGTCTCCTCCGCCGCTTCCATGCCTTCCCAGGTAAGCGCGGTGCGGGTCTCGGCGCCCTCGCACTCGTAAAGGCGGAGAACGACGCCCTTTCCGCCGTCCTCGGGCGACTTGACCGCCTCGACGATGACGTTGCTTTCGGAGAGAACCACCTTCTTCATGGGCTCGCAAAGCGCACCCGCAGCCATGAAGACCGGGTAGTTGAAGGCGTAGGCGGGCTTCACGACGTTGTCCGATGAGAATCCGCCCACGTGCGGGAGGAGGGCGTAGCGCATGGTGTGCAGTCCTTCGTCCGCGCGGTAATCGGGGCGCTGACCGCCCTTGTGAAGCGAGAGCATCAGAAGGGTGCCGCGGGCCGAAATGCCGTACTTGCAGTCGTTGAGGAGAGCTACGCCGTAGCGGGTCTCGGAGATATCCGACCACTTGTGGTTGACCACCTCGTATTTCGCGTCGTCCCAGGAGTTGTTGCGGGTTGTCGGGCGCTCGAGATGGCCGTACTGGATCTCGTTGCGGACGGTGCGGCTCTTCACGTTGACGTCAAAGGCCGCCTTGAGGAGAGTGCGCTTTTCGTGCCAGTCAAGCGACATCTCGTAGTCGATCTCGGGATCGTTTGCGTAGAAAACGGTGTCCACCACCGCGTGGGAGGCTTTCCCGATGGCGTAGCGGTTTCTCACGCGGAAGGAGAGTGCGCCGTCGGAGACGATCTCCGGCGCGGATTCCACGCTGACCGGGAAGAGCTTCTCCTCGAAATCGGATTCGGTCTCCCAGTTTTCATACTGGCTCGGCATATCCTCGCCCGCCATAATCGCGCCGAGCGGGAGTCCGCCCTCGTGCTTCACTTCTCTCCCGGTGCGTTTATCGGTGAGAGAGGCAATATAGCCGTTTTCATCAAATACCGCCGTGTAGATCGGCGTTTCGAGCTTATTTGCGTCGAATTCGAAGGGTTTTTCTTTCTTTTCATCCTTCCCGAGAGCTGCCGTCTCCGCGCCGAAGGCCGGAAGGGCAAGCCCGCCGACGAGAGTGCGCTTTTCGCCCGTGACCGCTTCGTAATTCTCGGTCGGATAGTCTTTCAAAGTGACCGTGCCCGGAACGGCAAACGGCTTGTTTCTTTCAAAGGAGAGGGTATTGAAGAAGGTGACCTTGCTTTCGTCCTTCGCGACCTTTTCATCGAGGTATTCTCCGGTGTAGCCCGTGGCCTCGGAAAGAAGGGCGGTGACCTCCTTAATGGCGGTGTCGTTGACCTCGGGGATGGAGGAACCCGGGAGGATATCGTGGAACTGATTCTGGAGAAGGATCTTCCAGAGGCGTTCGGTCTCGGGGTGCGCGCCCTTGCCGGAAAGGGCGGCGAAGAATTCAAGATCGTGTAAGGCGATCTCGGCAAGGCGGTTGTTGCGCTTGATATTGTGGATGGAAGTTAGGGTGCCGCGGTGGAATTCGAGATACAGCTCGCCTTCGTAGGTCGCAAGCGACTCCTCAAGCGGCTCCACGCGCTCCTTCATGAATGCCTCGGGCGTGACCGGCTTGACCACCGGGAGGCCCGGGAGGCCGATGACGCGCTTTAAGTATTCCATCATGCCGGGCGTCGGGCCGCCGCCGCCGTCGCCGAAGCCGTAAGCCATGAGCTTGGAATCGGTGTGCAGAGGATCGGCGATGGCCTCTGCCGTTTGGAAGATCTCCTTCGGCGTGGTCATGGTGTGCATGCGGTTGAAGTGGGTCAGAACGGCGCTTCCGTCGATGCCCTTCCAAACGAAGGTGTCCGCCGGGAATTTATTGAGTTCGTTCCAGCTTATTTTGGTTGTGAAGAAATATTTCACGTTGCAGCCGCGCATGATCTGGGGCGTGGAGGCGCTGTAACCGAAGGTGTCGGGGAGCCAGAAGCTCTCCATTTCATAGCCGAATTCCTCGCGGGTGAATTTCTGCCCGTAGAGGAACTGGCGCACCATGGCCTCGCCGCCGGTGATGTTGCAGTCACATTCCACCCAGACGCCGCCGGTCATGTCGTAACGGCCCTCTTTGACCTTTTCCCTGATGCGTTCATAGAGCGCGGGATAGTATTTTTTCATCCAGTACATGTGTAAGGACGAGGACTGCATGAAGGAATAGTCCGGGTAGAGATCCATCAGGGTCACGGCCTCGGAATAGGTGCGGGCGCACTTGCGGATGGTCTCGCTCATCGGCCAGAGCCAGGCAGTGTCCATGTGCGAATGTCCGATGACGCCGACAAAGCCGCGGCTTTCGTCCTGCATCCCCTTTTCAAGCACCGGGGCTAAAAGGGCGCTGATCTTCCGCGCAGAATCTTCCAGTTCCGGGAGGGTATGGTGGACCGGGTCGAGGATAAAGAGCGGGAACACCTTTTCAAGGGCGCGGGTCGCCTTGCCGGCGGCAAAATCGCCCACAGGGGCGTCGAGCGCGAGGCTCAATACGGTGGAGAGGTCGAAGACCATCC
>JAKSPX010000070.1 GCA_024404415.1 Clostridia bacterium
TATACTGCCGGGCCGGAATGGGTGTGGATGGCGCAGACGATGATGTTTTCCGTGGGCACGCCGCTCTTTTCGGACATGGCGCATTTCACCGCCTGCATCAGCGGATCCTCGATATAGAGGAGATCGGCGGTGGCGACGATGGCCTGCTTGCCCCCTTCTTCAAAGGCGAAGGCGGTGAAATGCAGGGGATCGTGGACGCTCGTCGACGGTCTTCCCGGCGCGTAGCCTGCAAGAATGGCGCCGACCGCAGGTGTGATGTCGCGTCTTCCGACGCCGACCTTGAATTGCTCTGACATATTTGACTATCCTTTCCTCCGGGATTGATGAAAAGATCCTTCACTTCGTTCAGAATGGCAGGGATGGTGCATGAGGGTACAAAGGAGACGGATTGCCACAACCAGTCTGCGGACTGGTTTCGCAATGACAAAGGAGAAACATTGTGCTGTAACAGCCAACTCCTCACTCCTCCCTCCTCACTTGACAATAAATCCGCCGAACTGCCCGGGATAAAGCATGGTGTCTATCATGACGAAGTTTTCTTCCAGGCTTCCCGTAAGCCCGCCGAAGAAGGAGATCTCTTTATATGCCTTATCGAGCGTGAGCTTTGTCGGGGCCGAAATTCCAGAGGCCTACGGTCATGGGGCTTTCATCCTTCCGCGAAAGCACGTAAAGCCCCGGTTCCTTTTCGGCTCTGACCGGGAGTTCAGCACCGGTCAGCCACGCGTAAGCGTCGAAAAGCTGGGTCTGGTGCGGGTAATTGTTGAAGAGCGCCGAGGAAGAAAGGACGCGCTCCGCGTCAAAGGCGTAGACGAGGAAGCGTCTGCCTTCTTTATTTTCATAACGGTAGGCCGCGGGAGAGCCGTCTGCAAACCTGCTGAGGATCTCGGCGTTCGGGCGCAGGGTGAAGCGCCGGAAGGCCGCCGCACCGTTGGCGGAATTGCCGCCCCACACCGCGCCGAGTGGAATGGTCACCCCGTCCGGGAATACTTCGGCGGAGGGCGCGGACATTTTCTCCGCCTTGTATAATCCGACATCCTCACCCGCCGCGTCAAGAATCTCCGCCGCGACCGCGTCGAGGATCAGGGGCATATCCCCCGTGCCCTCAATATACCGCGCGTTCTCGCCGAAGACCAGCGCCGCGGGCGTACAGGGCGTTTTTTCAAATGCGGTCGGAAGGGAAACGGCGTTGGAAAAGCGCACTGAGGCGGGGACGATGCTATTCATGAGGTCGCTTTCGGTGCGGCCGTCGCAGTCGAGCGTCGGGATTTTCCGGATATTTTCATATACCCAGACGCCCGCCGTCTCTTTTCCTTCAAAGGCCCTGCCGATCTCCTCGCGGAGGGCTTCAAAGCGGACGTGGCGGTCGATATAACCCTTTTCAAAATCGGGCTTCTGGGAATAATCCAGCATGTATTTGAGGATGGCGTCGGCCTTTTCCTCCGCGAGGAGCACCTGATCGAAGTCCTCGGCGTACAAAAACGGCGTGATGGTGCGCGGGCGCGGGTAGAGGTCGCCTTCGGTGAAGACCTCGAGCTCCGGGGCGACTTTTTCGCACCACGCAAGCTGCATCCGTTCAAGGTCGACGATGGTCCCGAGGCCGGAGGTGCCGAAGGCGTGAGAATTGTTCCAATAGGGTGCGCCGATGAGGCGGAGGAAGGGCTTGGTGTTCCCCGCGAGGATGCGGGACATCTCGATGGAGTCGATGCCGTCAAGATCCCACGTGTCCAGGCAGGCGCAGTGCCCGAGGCGGACAGTGGGATCGACCTCGTCGACCGCCGCGCGGAGTTTCTTTAAGAAATCACGCATGGTGTCGCCCTGCAAAGAGAGCCACAGGTCGCGCCACGGGTTTTTCCCGCCGACAAAGACCTTTCCGGCAAGCTCTTCGCGGGTGATCTCCTCGCTTTCAGCAAGCAGACCCGCCGCCTTTGCGCGGGCGTTATATAATTTCATGTGTTCCGCACAGGCGCAGCCGATGACGCACGGACCGTGGTTTCCGAGGCGCAGGTCGTCGTCGATCATGATGAGCTTCGCCCCCGCCCTGACGACCTTACCAAGCTCGCGGCGGAAATTCTCGACAAGGCGGTCATCCAGCGGGCAGAAGGAATCGTCCGCCATGCCGTTAGTCGACAGGCCGCGGATGTGGAGCCAGTCGGGATAGACCCGCGGCGCATCGTGCGAAAGCACCGCACCGTGGCCGAGGCCGTTGATCCAGACGCCGACCTCGAAGCCTTCGTTTTCATAAAAGGCGATGTTTTCCCCGAGAAGCCGCATGGTCTCGTCCTCGGCGGCGCAGTCTTCATAGGCGCGGTGGGGCGCGATGAAGACGCGGTCGGCCTTCGCGCGGCGGAGTTCTTCAACGTAAGCCGCCCGCGTTTCCTCCGTGGACATGTGATTCATCAGGGGGATATAGAGCTTCCTCATATTGATAACCATTCCTTTCTCATTTGTGCCGTTTTTCTTTGCGGAGCAAAGAAAATTCAGAGTTTGATTTATGCTCTGAAAGGCACAAATGTTGGGGCTGTAAAAACTCACAAGACCCTGTCATTCCGAGCCAACGCCGCAGCGTTGGCCGTGGATACAAACCAGTTTGCGAACTGGTTTGTTGAAATCCGTCTCCTTTTTGAGAGAATACGGATTGCCACGACCATCCTGCGGGAATCAAACCAGTCCGCAGACTGGTTTGTGGTCTCTCAATGACAATTGAGTTTTTTTACAGCCCGCTTTTCCTCCATGGCTTTGTAGGGGATGCCGTCTCCGGCATAGAAACCGAGCTTTTCGGCTTCTCCGCCCTTACAAGGCGTGAAATCGTAGTTTGCGGGGTCGGCAAGGCCGGGATCGGCGATCAGGCTGTTGCCGCCGACGCCGAGCTTTGAAAAGACATCGGAGAGCTTCTCTTCCCCGATCTTTTCCTCGCGTGCGAGGTCAAAGAAGATATTGTTCTGCAGGGACGCGGTGCGGAGGGTGGAATAGAGCTGATCCGGGGTGATGAAGGTGTTATTTTTCTGAATGAAGATATTTCTCTCGTAGAGGATGGTGTCGTGGAGCTCGGCGCGGGAAACCCGGAAGCTGCCGTTGCCGCCGAAGGCGAAGATGTTGTTGACCACGACGTTCCGCGCGCCGTAGTGCTGATGGTAGCCCTCGCACTTGGTATTGTAGACCACGTTGCCGCGGATGAGGAGATCCTGGCTTCCCTCGTCGGTGTAGATGCCCCAGCCGCCGTAATGGGCGGAATTCACGTCGTGGATGCGGTTTTCCTCCACTCTGGTGCCGGTCTGATGGCCGAGGAGGTAGATGCCGCCCATGTCGGAGAGGCGGCCCATGCCGACGTGGTGGATGTGGTTTCTCCGGATGAGGTTGCCGAAGGCGCGGTTTTCGCGGTAGCCCCAGACGAAACCGACCGAAATGCCGGTGTAATCCAGCCACGCGATCTCGTTTTCGCTGACTTCGTTTTCGGAGGCGTGGATGATCAAAACGCCGCAGCCCGCGGCATAGCGGATGCCCATGTGGAGGATGGTGTTGTTTCTGACCGTGCAGAAGCTGGTCTTCTCCGCCTCGTCCGAGGAGGTGCTGCCGCCGGTGATGCGCACGCCGCCCGCCGCCATGTAGGTAAAGGTGTTGCCTTCCACGCGGATGCGCTGGCAGCCCGGGTTGATGCCGATGGCATAAACGCCGAGGCAGGAAAGGGTGCAGTCTTCCACCGAGCAGCCTTTGGCGTAATCAAAGGACAGCGCGCCGTTGCCGCCGCAGACCGACTGCGCGTCGGAGGCATAATAGGTGACCTCGTGCCCATCCTCATGGGTGCCCATGTCGGAGGAGGCGGCGTATTCGTTTTTGGTGCAGAAGAGCGCGAGATTGCGGATGTGGATCTCCTTCATCGGGGTCTCGCGGGTGCCTTCCACGAGGAAGAGCGCCGGAACGGAGGGGGCGTAGACCTCAAGGGACGCCGGGTCGACAGTTTCATCCTCCGGCATATAGTAGACACGGGCAGCCGCGCGGTCGAGATACCACTGGCCGGGGCGGGTGAAGCCCTGCGGGATGTGCTCGAAATAATAGTGGAGCGCGGAGGGATGCTCGTCCGGCCCATAGCAGGTGGTGAGGGCAAAGCGGCTGGGAAGCGCCATCTGGAGCTTGCCGGTCTCGCGGTCATAGGACGTGACGGGGCTGTGCTCGTCGATCCAGTAATGATAATAATTCACCGTGGCGTTTTCAATGGCAGAGAGGTTTGCAAGGTCTTCCTTTTTGGCAACAAACCAGCGGGAGGGCGTGAAAAGCGCCGCGTCGGAGTTATTCTCGGTGTCGAGCGCCGTGAAGGTCGCCTCCCCTTCCGGGTAGCGGGTGGGAGACGCCGGGACGCCGTTTACATAAAGATCGGTGAAGACCGCGTTCTCTTTCCCCTCCGGGAGCGGGGCGGAAAGGCAGGCGCGTCCGTTGAAGGTGTCTTTTCCCCAGCCGGTGAGCTTAAAGCCGCCGACGATGCGTTTCTTTTCGCCGAAGGAGGTGAAGGTCACGCCGGAGAGCGGGAACATTGCCCCGTCCACGTAAGAATTCATCTTCACGCCGAGTCTGATCGGGGCATCGAGGTAATAATCCTCGGTGAAGGCAATGGTGATGGGGCGCAGGTCGCCCACGGCGCGGAGCTCGGTAACGTCGCGGATGGCGCGCTCCACCGTTTTCACCGGGCCGTTACCCGATTCATCCACAACCGGCGCAAAGCCGTTGCGGCCCATCTCATCCGAGCCGTTTTTCTGCGAAACGTAGATGGTGGAAGCCTGATGGAAATTGAGTAACATCTCACTTAACCCCTTTCATAAAAGAGCGTGTAGTAAAATTCGCCCGAGGTGTGGACGCCCTGTCTCTGGAATCCGCAGTGCTCATAGAGGCGCTGGCCCTTGAAGTTGGTCTGGGCGGTGATGAGCGTCATGCCGCCGCAGCCGGTCTTGTGGGTATATTCCTTGACGAAGTTGATCATGTCGGTGCCGATGTGCTGACCGTGGTAACCGTCGCGCACGGCGATGCCGAGTTCGGGAACGAGGAGATGGGCGTGGTATAAAAAGACGAGGCCGACCATGAGCTCCTTGCCCTCGACTTCCTTGGTGGCGATCCACACGACGTGGTTTTCCAGCGTCCCGTCGAAGAATTTCAGGATGCGCTTTTCGTTGCCGCGGTTGACGTTGAAGAAGGACGAGCTGTATTCGCCCATGACGGCGAAGAAATCCTCCACCAGCGGGCGGTCATTCATGGTGATGGGGCGGATGGTCATATCGGTATTGTACATAAGGCTTGTTACCTCCTGATATAGCCGGGTATACCGGTTTTCTGATAGCTCCATTATAGCCGTTTTTCGCCCGTGGTGCAAGGAAAAGATGCGGGAAGAAGTTTTCAGTATTCAGTTTTCGGTTTTCAGGAGGCTGCGCGGTTACGCGATTACGCCTCGCGCTGCGGCGCGGGACGGGGGAGTACGGATTGCCACGGTCGCTTCGCTCCCTCGCAATGACAAAGGAGGTACATTGTCCCGAAAAGTCAACTCCTCACTCCTCATTCCTAACTCCTCACCAAGAGCTCAAAAATCTCCTCCGCTATCTTGCAAAATGCGGGAAAATCGTGTAAAATAGAAGAAACCCATCATAAGGAGGAAACGATCCATGAACGATCAGAACGAATATACCGAAAACAAGGCTCCGGGCGCGGAAAACGCCGAGGCCAATGTCAATACCGACGCCAATACCAATACCAATACCGAAAATACCGCTGCCCAGAACGCCGGCGCTGAAAAGGAAAACAGAAATCCCTATTCCGCCGGGTACACGGGGAGCTATCAGAATAATCAGGGGAGCTATCAGGAGGCCAAAACGACCTATCAGGGAAGCTACACCTCTCAGGGCTTTGACGCCGTGCCTGAACAGCGCGAATCCAACACCCTCTCGGTGCTCTCGCTTATCCTCGGCATCCTCTCCATCGCGGCCATCTGCTGCTGCGGCAGCTCGCTGCTCTTCGGCGCGGCGGCCATCGTGCTCGCGCTGGTGAGACGCAAAAAGCGCGGAAGCATGGACGGAATGGCCATCGCGGGCCTCGTGATGGGCATCATCGGCGCCTTCTGCGGCCTGCTCGCCGTGATCTTCATGCTCTCCTCCTTCACGGGAGCGGCCGGTTCCCTCGGAGACCTTGCGGATATCTTCGACATGGAATACTACCTCTATTGATTGAAAAAAGATGAACGTATACGATTTTGACGGCACTCTTTATTCCGGCGACAGCACCTTCGATTTCATGCGCTGGCTGATGAAAAGATACCCGAAGGTGCTTGCCCGCCTTCCCTATATCGCCAAGCAATTCGCCCGCTACCGCATGAAAAAGCAGACCAAGACCGTCTTCAAGGAAAAACTGTACCGCGTGTTCACCCTCGTGCCGGATATGGAATCCGAGGTGGCGCTTTTCTGGGAAAGCCACCTGGAAAAGCTTAAAAACTACTATCAGACGACGAAAAAGGCCGACGACATGGTCATTTCTGCCTCGGCGGAATTCCTGATCCTGCCCGCCTGCGAGACACTCGGCATCCAAAGGGTGCTCGGATCAGTGGTGGACATGAAGACCGGGAAATACACCGGCGTCAACTGCCACGGAGAAGAGAAGATCCGCCGCCTTCGCGAGGTGACACAGGAGAAGATCGACGAATTCTATTCGGATTCCCACGCCGACGACCCGCTGGCCGGGATCGCGGAAAAGGCGTGGATGGTGAAGGGCGAAAAGCTCGTAAAATGGCCCTTCCGCAAATAAGTCCATACCCGGGGGATAAACAACATGGGAAAAGAAAATTTCGAAACCAAACTGCCGCTCCGCTTTCATGACGGGGAATTCCGCATCCTGATGGTCTCCGACGTGCACGCCGGGATCGGCTACGACGCGGAAAATACCACCCGCGCGCTTTCACTTTTGCTGGATGAGACCAAGCCCGACCTTGTGCTCTTCGGCGGCGACACCATCGGCCCGGGGGTCATCCACTGCTCGACCACCGACGAGCTCCGAACGGTGCTCGATTCGCTTTCGGAGCCGCTGGAAACAAGAGAGATCCCGTGGGCGCACGTCTACGGCAATCACGACGACAACTTCGGCGTGGATAACCGCGACGCCGAGATGGTCTACGAGACCTACCCCCACTGCCTCTCGAAAATGGGGCCGGAGGAGCTTCCCGGCGCGGGAAACTACGTTCTGCCGGTCTACGACGCAAAAGGGGAGAAGATCCTCTTCAACGTCTTCTGTCTCGATTCGCACCACGGCATCGACGCGCTTC
>JAKSPX010000071.1 GCA_024404415.1 Clostridia bacterium
GAAACCGCGCTTGGAAGCGCCGATGGCGCCGATCTTCTGGATCTTGTTGCAGGTAGCAACGCAGCGGCGGCACTTGATGCACTTGGAGTTGTCGCGGACGATGGAAGCGGAGAGATCGTCGATCTTGGTCTCGGTCTTCACTCCGTCAAACGGATAATCCTTGACGCCGTATTCGCGGCAGAGAGCCTGGAATTCGCAGTTTTCGCTGCGGATGCAGGAGGTGCATTCACGGTTATGGTTGGCGAGCAGGAGTTCGAGGTTGATTCTTCTCTGTTCGCGGATGTTTTCGGTGTTGGTCTTAACGACCATGCCGTCGGTGGCGGGCAGGACGCAGGCAGCGCCGAGACCGCGGGTACCGCTGGCTTCAACAAGGCAGAGACGGCAGGCGCCGATCTGCTGGACGTCCTTGAGGTAGCAAAGGGTGGGGATGTTCACATTGGCAGCTCTCGCAGCCTCGAGAACGGTAGAACCTTCGGGGACGCTGACGGTAATGCCGTCGATAGTAACATTGATCATATTGCTCATTCTTGTTTCCCCCTTGATTACTTTTTGGAGATAGCGCCGAACTTACAGGTATCGATGCAGGTTCCGCACTTGATGCACTTGGTCTGGTCGATGGTGAACGGCGACTTGATCTGGCCGCTGATCGCGCCGACCGGGCACTTTCTGGAGCAGGCAGAGCAGCCCTTGCACTTTTCGGGATCGATCTCGAAGCGGGCAAGCTTCTGGCAGACGTGAGCCGGGCATCTCTTCTCGCGGATGTGCGCTTCGTATTCGTCACGGAAGTAACGGATGGTGGAGAGAACCGGGTTCGGAGCAGTCTGGCCGAGGCCGCAAAGCGCAGTCGCCTTGATGGTCTTGGCGAGATTTTCGAGGCGTTCGATATCGCCTTCTTCGCCCTTGCCGTCGGTGATGCGTTCGAGGATCTCGAGCATTCTTCTGGTGCCTTCACGGCACGGGGTGCACTTGCCGCAGGATTCGTCGACGGTGAAGGTCAGGAAGAACTTCGCGATATCGACCATGCAGTTGTCTTCGTCCATGACGATGAGTCCGCCGGAGCCCATCATGGAGCCGATAGCGGTGAGGGACTCGTAGGCAACAGGTGTATCAATGAGGGAAGCCGGGATGCAGCCGCCGGAAGGACCGCCGGTCTGAGCAGCCTTGAACTTCTTGCCGTTCGGAATGCCGCCGCCGATGTCGTAGATGATGGTGGAAAGCGGGGTGCCCATGGGGACCTCAACGAGGCCGGTGTGGTTGATCTTGCCGCCGAGCGCGAAGACCTTGGTGCCCTTGGACTTCTCGCAGCCGATGGACTGGAACCACTCAGCGCCCTTCAGGATGATCTGCGGGACGTTGGCGTAGGTTTCAACGTTGTTGATGATGGTGGGTTGGCCAAAGAGACCCTTGACAGCCGGGAACGGAGGACGCGGACGCGGCTCGCCGCGGTTGCCTTCGATGGAGGTGAGAAGCGCAGTCTCTTCGCCGCAGACGAACGCGCCGGCGCCGAGGCGGAGCTTGATATCAAAGTTGAAGTCAGTGCCGAAGATGTGCTCGCCGAGGAGGCCGTATTCTCTGGCCTGGGCGATAGCGATGGACAGACGCTTAACAGCGATCGGGTATTCCGCACGGACGTAGATGTAACCTTCGTCAGCGCCGATCGCGTAAGCGGCGATAGCCATGGCTTCGAGGACAGCGTGCGGGTCGCCTTCGAGGACGGAACGGTCCATGAATGCGCCGGGGTCGCCTTCGTCAGCGTTGCAGACGACGTACTTCTTGGTGCCGGGTTCGCCGCCGGCGGCAAACAGCCACTTTCTGCCGGTGGGGAAGCCTGCGCCGCCGCGGCCGCGGAGGCCGGAAGCGAGAACGAGGTCAATAACTTCCTTCGGGAGTCATTTCGGTGAGGACCTTGCCGAGAGCGGCATAGCCGTCCATGACGATGTATTCGTCGATCACAACGGGGTAGATGACGCCGCAGTTGCGGAGAGCCAGACGCATCTGCTTCTTGTAGAAGCCGGTCTCGCTGAGGGAGACAGGACCGTCGACTTTCTTTTCGTCGCCGGTGTCGTTGTAGACCAGTCTCTGGACCGGGCGACCCTTGAGGAGGTGCTCTTCAACGATTTCGGGAACGTCAGCCTCGGTAACACGGCTGTAGAAGGTGCCGTCCGGGTAAACGATCATGATCGGGCCGAGCGCGCAGAGGCCGAAGCAGCCGGTCTGAACGACCTTAACTTCTTCTTCGAGACCCTTGGCAGCGATCTCCTTTTCCATTGCGGCGCGAATGGCAGGAGAGTTGGAAGAGGTACAACCCGTACCGCCGCAAATCAGTACATGAGTGCGAATCATAAGATTAACCTATCCTTTCCTTAGTTGTTGCCGATGGTATATTCAGCGACAGGCTTGCCGCCCTTGATATGCTCGTCCATGACACGCTTGACCTTTTCCGCGGTCATCTTCACGTAGGTAACTTTCTCCTTGCCGGCCTCGAAGATCTCGACAACGGGCTCATACTGGCAGATGCCGATGCATCCGGTCTGGGTCACGGTGACCTTTTCGGAGAGGTTTTCCTTCGCAACTTCCTCGACGAAAGCGTTCAGAACCGGACGGGCGCCGGCGGCGATGCCGCAGGTGGCCATACCGACAACGACGCGGATGTCAGAGGAGCCTTCACGCAGGACGACTTTGCTCTTCATTTTTTCTCTGATGGCAGCAAGTTCTTCCAAAGTTTTCATACTTCTTTGTCCTTCCTTACAGATTGATTTTTATTTCAGTTAATTGCTCGCTTAAATAGTCACTCGCCCATGCGAGGATCTCCGGAGAGGATAAAGGCAGGTCGTCTCCGAGCATTTCGCGCATCTCGCGCGTGGAGAGCGACGCCTCGCCTGATTCATTGATCCAGGAGAACTCGTAATCCAGCCCGTCGGCGCCCTGAATGAGCGAGATGACGGTGGAGACGATGTCTCCCATGGGGGTGAAATCGATGCTGTCCTTATAGAAGACGGCGCGGACCTTCGTCCCGTGGTCTTCGGGGAATTCGTCTTTGCTTCTGCTCTCTACTTCGATACTGCCGCCGGTCTGTTCCGCCGCAAGCTTCAGAAAAGGGATCCCGAGGCCCACCGAGCGGGTGGTGCGGGTGGTGAAAAACGGGTCGACCAGTCTTTCCACCTGTTCCTTTTTCATGCCGCAGCCGTCGTCGGTGATCTCAAAGGAAAGGGTGTTGCCCTCTTCCTTAATGGCGATCCCGATGAGGCTCGCGCCGGCCTTGACCGAATTCTGGGCGATATCCAGAATGTTCAATGAAAGCTCTTTCATTTGAAACTCTCCAATATGTACCTGCGCAGATCGTCTCCGTCCATGTCCTCGGGCAGCTCCAGCGTCATGGCATTCTCCCCTTCCGCGATGTCCCAGAGATAATGGGCATCCGACGAGGTGATGACGCCGGCCGACCCAAGCGAGAACCGCTCCCGGTAATCCTCTATGTTTCCCCTGTCGTGGATCTCATAGCAGGTGAAGGGCGGCTCCTCCGGGAGGAAGCCGAGGGTAGCGATGATGCCGTTGGAGTGCTTGTCGATATGCGCCGGGTAGGCAAGGCCCCCGAAGGTGCGGGCCGACTCGACACATCCCGAGAGGTCCATCATCAAAGCGTTGATGAGAAGATCGGGCTCGAGGGAAAGGATGTTGTCGTCCTCGTCCACGATGCGCTGATCTCCGAAGATCTCCGGGCGGTTGGGGATGCGCATGCGCTTCTCCCCCACAAATTCATCAAAGGCCATGGCTTCTTGGAGCGTCGGGAAGAGGGCGACCACGTGGATATCCTCCGCGGTGGTCATCTCCATGCCGGGGATCGGCAGGAGGCCGTAGGCTTCGCACGCTTTGAAAAAAGCGGGGCAGTTCTTTGATGTGTTGTGGTCGGTCAGAGCGATGGCACCCAGACCCTTGAGCGACGCCATGCCCGCGATGTTTGCCGGGGTCATGTCGTTGTCGCCGCAGGGCGAGAGGCAGGAGTGCAGATGAAAGTCACACGCGACGCGTCTCATAAGACCAGCTTGCCCGCCTCATAGCAGAGTGTAAAGGTGCTCTTTTCCGAGGTCAGGACGTTGATCCCCTTGGCCTTTGCGGCTTCGATCTCCTTGTCGCCGAGCATGACGCCTTCGGCAAGGATGACCGCCGCCACGTCGGCTAAGGACGCGACCGCCAATACGTTGATGTTATTCATAATGGTGAACCAGAGGTTATCCGCTCTGGCTCTGCCCATGACCCAGCTCAGAAGATCGCCCGCGTAGCAGCCGTTGATCTCCCGATCGCCGTCCGGGAGGGAAAGCGGGGTCAGATTCATTTTCAAAGCAAGCTCAGATACTGTCATATAGCCGCTTCCTTCTGGTCATTTTTCGGATTTTTCCGCTTCTTCGAGCTTCTTGCGCATCCTGACCACGCACTGATTGATGTCGGTCAGTCCGCGCACCACGTCCTCCGCGAAGCACGCGCAGGTCGGGGAACCGCAGGAGCCGCAGTCAATGCCCGGCAGTTCTTCCACGAGCGCCTGGATGCGCGCCATTTTTCTCATCGCGTCGCTCATGTTGTCCGAGAGACGGGAGACCGGGGCGTATTCGACCGGGTCGGTGAAGAATTCATCCGGCACGTCGCAGTCGTCTTCGCTGTCGCGGAAGTCCCAGTTTTCCGAGACCGGGAGATACCGCTTCAGGCTCTGGAGACGGGCTTTCGCGATGTACGGATTTTCCACCGTGAGCATCCCGCCGACGCATCCGCCCGGGCAGGCGTTGAGTTCAATGTACTCTAAGAAGGGAAAATCGCCGTTATCCAGCTGTTCAAGGACGCGCATGACGTTTTCGATGCCGTCGGCAGCCAGATATTTGTCGTTGAAGATCGCCGAAGCTTCGCCTCCCGTGGAGGCCCAGCTCACACCGATCATGCCCGTGCGGGAGATCGGCAGCGGCGAGAGCTTCTTTTTCATCACGCCGATCAGCTCGAAATACACATCACTCATCGAGAGCACCAGGTCGACGTCGACGTGGTCTCCGTTGGTGTTGTTCTTCACGTAGCTGGCCTTGGCCGGACACGGCGAGATGAACACGATGCCGATGTCCTCCGGATCCAGTTCCGGGTGAGCCGCTTCGGCCTTTTCGCGCGCCTTCTGGGCGGCGAGGTCGATGGGCGGCATGATCGGCAGGATATTTTCACATAAGTAGGGGTAGCGCATGGAGATCAGCCTGACGATGACCGGGCAGGCTGAGCTGATGACCGGCTTTTTGACGTCCTTTTTCCGGAGGTAAAGGCGGGTGAAGCCGCTGATGACCTCCGCCGCGCGCGAGACCTCGTAAACATCGTCAAAGCCCAGGTCCAGAAGACCCTGAAGGACGTAGTCGATGTCGTCGAGGTTGTCAAACTGTCCGTAGAGCGAGGGGGCGGGAAGCGCCACCTTGTACTTGAACCGTTTGATGTCCTCCAGCTTGTCGCAGGTTGCCTTTTTGGCCTTGTGGGGGCAAACGTCAATGCACACGCCGCAGTCGATGCAGCGTTTGGCGTCGATGTGCGCCTTGCCGTCACGGATGCGGATGGCTTCCACCGGGCATCTTCTGAGGCAGTGCGTACAGCCTTTGCATTTCCCGGTGTCTAATGACACCGAATGTCTATACTCGTTCATGTTGACCCTTTACGAGACCCTGACCGTCATGGTGATGGTAGTCCCCACGCCGACCTTGGTTTGGATATCCATACTGTCGGTATAGCGCTTCATGTTGGGAAGACCCATCCCGGCGCCGAAGCCCAGTGAACGGACGTTATCCGGCGCGGTGGAATACCCTTCGCGCATGGCAAGAGCGACGTCGGCAATGCCGGGTCCCTCGTCCGCAAGGACGATGGTGATGACCTCAGGCGTGACAAGAACGTCCGCCTTGCCGCCATTCGCGTGGATGACCATGTTGATCTCGCCTTCGTACATCGCAATGGAGACCCGTTTGATGAGCTCCGGCGGGAAGCCGAGCTGACGCAGCTTTCGCTTCACCTGCACCGACGCGTTGCCCGCGGAGGTGAAGTTTTCTCCGTCTACGTCATAGTGGAAGTTCAACGCTTCGTCCATAGTTTCTCTCCTGGTGCTTATCGTTATTCCGCTTCTCCGCGCAGACCGTTGATATACAGTCTGCCGCACGCCTCAAAGAGCGTAAAAGAAGTGGCGAGCATCACGATGCCGCTGTCCTCTGCCAGTTCCATCATTTCCGGCGTCGGGCGCTTGTTGCGCACAAAAACAATGCAGCGCATATCCATCATCTCCGCCGTCTTGACGACCTGCGGATTGACGAGCCCCGTCAGAAGGACCGCCTGGTTCTTGACGTAAGCCAGCACATCGCTCATCATATCACAGCCGCAGGCGGAAAAGACCTCATTTTCCAGGTCTTCGCCCGAGCAGAGAAGCTCCGCTTCGAGAAGCTCCTTGACCTTCGCAATTTTCATAAAAGTAAGAGTCCCCGGTCCTTGAAAGTCTCAATCAATACTGAGCGAGAATGTCCTTAATATCGGCAGCGGTGAGGCGGCCGTAAACCTTATCGTTGATGGTCATAACAGGGGCGAGGCCGCAGCAGCCGAGGCAGCGGGTGTCCTGAATGGTGAACTTGCCGTCTTCGGTGGTTTCGCCGGGCTGAATGCCGAGATTCTTGATGACCGCGTCGAGAACGTCCTTCGCGCCTCTGACGTAGCAGGCAGTACCCTGGCAAACGCTGATGACGTATTCGCCCTTCGGCTGAAGGGAGAACTGCGAATAGAAGGTGGCGACACCGTAAACGTCGGTGACGGGGCAGCCGACCTTATCGGCAATGAAGACCTGGGTCTCCAGCGAGAGATAACCGAACAGCTTCTGCGCTTCCTGCATAATGGGCATCAGCGGGCCCTTTTCACCCTTATGCTCATCAATAAACGCACCAAGTTCAGCATATTTCTGCTGCTTTTCTTGTTCTGTGAGAGCCATGATTGTTCCTCCTAAATGTTTATCGGTTGATTTCAACCTTATGAAAATGTCGATTTCAACGCATCTCATATTATAGCATCACAGAGAGCAAATTACAAGGCTTTTTCTGCAAAATCCGCGTTTTTCTTTTTGTCAACATTTGTTCGAATTGGGAAAAATACGCTTTCGCATCAAAATAGTCTAGAATTCCGCGCATTTTGTCCCCGGAAATTGGCCCCCCCTCCGCCCGCATAAAAAAGGGGCTGTAAAAAAACTCATGAAGCCTCGTCACTCGTGCGCCAATGTCAG
>JAKSPX010000072.1 GCA_024404415.1 Clostridia bacterium
CCCCTACGGGTTTCTCTTAAGTTAATGACATTGCCCATAGGGGGAGGCTTACGAACTTACTCTATCCCCGAAAAAGCCCATCCATATCGCCCGACGATAAATTTCTATTGACAAGTAATATTCCCCGGTGTAAAATAAAGCTGCGGACAAATTCCGCAGCTTTTTTCTTCGGAGGTCAATATGTCACAGAAAGCGCTTTCCCGCTGGCTCTTCGCCATTATCATTCTGGTGGCGGTCTGCATGGCGGCGATCTATCTTGTCATCGTTCCGTCCCCGCACCTCGGCATCCTCGGCGAAACCTATGCCGCTTCCCCGCTCCGCCTCCCCTTTGTGATCTTTTTCTGCCTCACCGCCCTGCCCATCGCGCTGGCATTGGTCTACGCGTGGCTCATCGCGCGGAACATCGGGCTTGACAATTCCTTTTCCAAGGCCAACGCCTCTCATCTCCGCGCCATCTCCATCCTCGCGGCGGTCGACGGCGTTTATTACCTCATCGGCAACCTCGTCTTTTTCCTCATCGCGTGGGGCAAGGCGGACATCCCCTATCTGCAGATCGTCCTCGCGCTCTTCGCCCTCATCGTCTCGGTCGCCGCGGCGGCTTTATCGCATCTGGTCCTCAAGGCCGCGGAGCTGCAGGAACAGAGCGACCTGACCATCTGACGGAGGAAACGCCATGCAGGACGAGATCATTTTCAACATCGACGTCATGCTCGCCAAGCGCAAGATGACGGTCACCGAGCTTGCCGACAAGGTCGGTATCACCCTCGCCAATATGTCCATTCTGAAGACCGGCAAGGCCAAAGCCATCAAGGTCTCCACCCTCACCCGCCTCTGCGCCGCGCTCGACTGCCAGCCGGGCGACATCCTCGAATTCCGGAGAGGCGATGCGGAAGCCTCCGACGAATAAAAAAGCGCCCGGAGGTCTCCCCCCGGACACTTTACGCAGACATAATATTTCAGATAATCGAAATCTTCGTCTCCTGAAAACTGAGAACAGAAAACTTACTCTGCTCTTCGCGTCCCCCGTCTCCTGAAAACTGAAAACTGAAAACTTTCCAGCCCTCATCCACCGCTTCGCGGTCCCCCTTCCCCCGT
Source organism: Clostridia bacterium (assembly GCA_024404415.1). GTDB lineage: Bacteria > Bacillota > Clostridia > Oscillospirales > QAMX01 > RUG11797. The sequence continues at coordinate 1,096 of JAKSPX010000072.1, forward strand.
CGGTGACGGTGGAAGGCTTCCGACATTTGAACGATTCGGCGGTTACGCGATTACGCGGTTACACCTCGCGCTGCGGCGTGGGACGGGAGGAACGGATTGCCACGGGCTTCGCCCTCGCCATGACAAGTCAGGTACACTGTGCCGAATCGCTCAATCGCTCAGGCGACCAATGGTCGCCGCTACGGTCGCTCCTGAAAACTGAATACTGAAAACTTACTCTGCTCTTCGCGTCCCCCGTCTCCTGAAAACTGAATACTGAAAACTGAAAACTATTTAATCACCAGTTGACCGACCAGCGCTCGGAATACTTGCCTTTCATGCCGCTTTCTTCCTTCTGGTCGACGCGCAGTTTGGAATTTTTCTGTTTTTCTTTGAGCGCCGCGAGGTATTCCTCCTCGTCGACCGGGAGCGAGACCCATTTGTCCTTCCACGCGGAGAGATAGGCCGCGTTGGTGATGGAGAGGCCGCGGATGCCCTCCTCGCCCGGCGCGATCAGCTTTTCGCCATATAAAAGCGCGTTGGTCACGTTCTGCAGGATGCCCGCGTGCGCCGTCTCCTCCTCTTCGGGGAGCAGGGTCTCTTCGTGGAGCGGGATGTGCGGGAAGCCTTCCGGCGTCGTGAAGCAGAATTCTCTCTCCGGCTGATCGAGTAACCAGAGCTTCATTTCACCGTTTTCGATGACCAATTTTCCCTTGTCGCCCGCGATCTCCATGCGGTTGGTGCCGGGATATTCGCCGGTGGTGGCGATAAAGGTGGCGGAAGCGCCGCTCGCGTACTCCGCGTAGACAGTCACGTCATCCTCGACCTCGATATCGTGGTATCTCGCCTCGCGGCAGAAGCCCCGGACCTTTTCGGGAAGACCCGTGATCCACTGCCATATATCGAGATTGTGCGGACACTGATTCATCATCACGCCGCCGCCCTCGCCGGTCCACGTCGCTCTCCACGAGCCGGAATCATAATAGCTCTGTGACCGATACCAGTTGGTGATGGTCCACGAAAAACGCTTGAGTTCGCCGAGCGTGCCCCCTTGGACCAGCTCGCGCGCCTTTTTGAAAAGCGGGTTGGTGCGCTGATTATACATGATGCCGAAGAGCTTGCCGCTCTTTTTCGCGGCCTCGTTCATCAGCCGGACCGACTTGATGTCGATGCCTGCGGGCTTTTCGGTGAGGACGTTATAGCCTTTCTCAAACGCGGCCACAGCGAAGACCGGATGCAGCGGGTGCGGCACCGCAATGATCAGCAGATCGAATCCGCCCTTTTCGAGCATTTCATAAAAATCGGCAAAGACCGGCACACCCGGGAGCTTTTCCGCCGCCCAGAGGCGCTTCTTCTCGTCGATATCGCATACACATTGAAGCTCCAGCCCCTTGATCTTCCCCGCAAAAATGCAGGAGGCGTGCGCGCTTCCCATATTTCCGAGCCCCACGATGGCGGCTTTCACGTTGTTATCCATCTTCGCACATCCTTTTTTGCTTGATAGCATCATTTTACCACCCCTCGCGAAAGATTGCAAGCCTGCCCGGCTGTCCTTTTCCCCTTCATTTCCCACACTATATCAGAAATACGGTGACTTGTATGGAAGAATTGAATCCCTTTTATCGCCTTTCTCCCTTTATCCGCGAATATATCTATTCCCGCAACTGGCAGACCCTCCGCCCGGTACAGGCGGCGGCCTGCAAGATGATCTTCGACACCGACAAAAACCTGCTTTTGGCCGCGGGCACCGCGTCGGGCAAGACCGAGGCCGCCTTCTTCCCCATCCTCTCGGCCCTCTACGAAAACCCGCCCGCCTCGGTGGGATGCCTCTATATCGCCCCCTTGAAGGCGCTCATCAACGACCAGTTCGAGCGTCTGAATGAACTGTGCCTCGATTCGGGCATCCCGGTCTACCATTGGCACGGCGACGTCGCCCAATCGAAAAAGGAAAAGGCCGTCAAATACCCCGGCGGCGTCATGCAGATCACGCCCGAATCTTTGCAGGCGCTCCTTCTGCGCCGCCACAACCTCCTGATCCCGCTCTTCGGCGACCTCCGTTACATCGTGATCGACGAGATGCACGCCTTCATGAGAAACGACCGCGGGCTTCAGGTGCTCGCCATGATCGAGCAATTGGAGCGCATGACCGGCACCTCTCCGCGCCGCATCGGCCTTTCCGCCACCGTCGGCGATATCGACGCCGCCTGCGCGTGGCTCTCGGCCGGCTCCAAACACGAGACCATCGCGCCCGCGCTCCCGCCCGCAAGCAGCCTCTGGCACATCGCCATGGAGAATTTCCCGGTGAATCAGTCGCTCACCGAGCACGCCGAGGAGGATTCCGAAGACGCGCCGGAGGGCGGCGACCCCGGTTAGTCCTACATTTTCCAGCATTGCACCGCCCGCAAGGGCAACTCCAAGAGCCTCATCTTCTGCAACAGCCGCGAGGAAGCCGAGGTAGTCTGCGCCACCCTCCGGCAGTATTCCGAGGCAAAAAAGATCCCCGACCGTTTCCTCATCCACCACGGCAACCTCTCCTCCGCCATCCGTGAGGACGCGGAGGACAGAATGAAGGACGAATCCGCCCCCTGCCACACCGTCACCACCGCGACGCTCGAGCTCGGCATCGACATCGGGAAATTGGAACGCGCCTTTCAGATCGACGCGCCCTTCACGGTTTCCGCTTTCTTACAGCGCATGGGCCGCACGGGAAGACGCGGTCTGCCGCCCGAGATGCGCTTTGTCTTCCGGGAGGAGCCGGTGGAGGACCGCGCGCCGCTCCCGGAGCTGATCCCGTGGAAATTATTGCAGGGCATCGCCATCGTGACCTTATACGCCGAGGACCGCTTTGTCGAGCCGCCGCGCCACATCTCCTACCCCTTCTCGCTTCTCTACCATCAGACCATGGCCATTCTCTCCTATTCGGGTGAACTTCTGCCCTCCGAGCTTGCCAGAAGAGTTTTGTCGCTTTCGGTCTTTTCGGATATCTCGCAGAACATCTTCCGCGATTTTCTCAAGCACCTCATCGGCATCGGCCACATCGAGCCGACCGCCGAGGGTGGGCTGATCGTCGGCGTGAAGGCTGAAAAGGTGGTCAACAACTATAAATTCTTCGCTACCTTCAAGGAAAACGAGGAATTTTCGGTGCATTGCGGCTCCGAAGAATTGGGCACCGTCGTCGCCCCTCCGCCGGTCGGCGAAAGGCTGGCCATCGCCGGGCGCGTCTGGGACATCAAGGACATCGACATCCGCAAAAAGCAGGTCTTCGTCACGCCGGTCAAGGGCGTCGTCCCGGCCTATTTCGGCCTCTGCCCCGGCGACATCCACACAAGAGTGCTCGAAAAGATGCGCGATATCCTCTTTTCGGATAAATCCTATCCCTTCCTCCGCCCCGGCGCAGCCAATCGCCTTGACGAGGCGCGGAGACTTGCGAAGCTCTCCAAAATGGGCGAAAGCCGCCTTGTGTCGCTCGGCGGGGACGCGTGGTGCCTCTTCCCGTGGCTCGGCACCTACGCTTTCATGGCCTGCGAACGCATCATAAAAATAAAGCTCGGAGGCAAAGCCGACATCAAATATGTCGAATCCTCCAAGCCCTATTTCATTGAATTCAAATCGGGTCACACCCGTGACGAGCTGATCCTGATGCTCAGGGAGGCCGCCCGCGAGGAATTTGACGCGGAAACGCTGATCTTCCCGCGCGAAGAGCCCGCCTTTGATAAATACGACGAGTTCGTCCCCGAGGCGCTTCTGAAGCGCCACTTTGCCCACGACGTTTTGGACATCAAAGGCGCAAAGAAAATGCTCTCAGAGCTGGAGTAATCTCCCGAGCTCCTCCACCGAATCCACAATGGCATCCGCTCCGGCGTCCATAAGTTCCTTCCGATCGCCGTATCCGAAGGTCACGCCGATCGAGGGGATGCCGTTCTTTTTCGCCCCGAGGATATCATAGGAGCGGTCGCCGATCATGACTGTCTCTTCCTTTCTGATCGGGAAGGTCTCGAAGGCGTAGGCGATGACCTCGTCCTTCCACGTGCGCGTTTCGTCGAGCGTACTCGCCGCGACGTAGGAAAATTCCTCCCGGATGCCGAATTTTTCAAGGATGGCCAGGGTGAAAGGCTCCGGCTTGGAGGTGGCGACGGCGTTGATGCGTCCCACCTCGCGGTTCTTTTTGAGGAGATCCGGGATGCCGGGGTAGAGGGTGTTTTCAAACATCCCGCCCGCTTTGAAGTATTCCCGGTAGTAATCCACCGCCTCGCGCGCCTTCTCCTTATCAAATCCGCAGATCCTCTGGAAGGAATCGATCAACGGCGGCCCGATGATGGAAAAATAGTCCTCTCTTTTCCCCGGTTCTATGCCATAGTGCCGGAGGGCATAGAGAAAAGAATTGATGATCCCCTCCGCCGGGTCGGAAAGCGTCCCGTCGAGATCGAAAAGACAGACTTTGATGTGGGAAAGATCCATGGTTGCCTCCTGGACAGAATTATGGTATAGTATAGAAAAGCGTTTTCTCACCGTACACGAAGTGTACGATTTCACCGTATCCGCAGGATACGATTTCACTGTACACGAAGTGTACAATTTCACATGGCGGCATCGCCGCCATATTTCACCTGCGCCCGCAGGCGCAGTTTCCTCCTCTCATTCCAAACGAAGCGAAGAACCCTTTCGGCCATTCCGAAACAAAGGTATTTCGGTCTTCGGCCTCAGAGTGACAAACAAAAAAGCGACTGCAGCGAAAGGAGCAATAACCATGCAGAAATCCAACATCCTCTTCACCGGCGTCATGCCGGCATTCGTCACGCCCTTCGACGAAAACCGCGCCTTAAAGCGCGACGCCGTCAAATCTCTGATGGATATGGAGTATCAGGGCGGCGTCAAAGGCTTTTACATCAACGGCGCCACGGGCGAAGGCACCGTTCTTTCGGCCAAGCTTCGCATGGAAATGGCGGAGGCGGCGGTCGAATTCAACAAAGGCCGCGGCGTGCTCATCAACCACGTCGGCGCGCCCAATTTTGAGGACGTAAAGGCGCTCGCGCTCCACTCGAAGGATCTCGGCGTGGACGCGCTCTCCTCGCTGGTGCCGAACTACTTCTCGGACTGCACCGACGACGAGATCGTGGATTATTACTCCCGCCTCGCCTCCTACACCGACCTCCCGATCCTTGTCTACGCCACTCCCCTGATCCACTCCGACGTGGTGAAGCTCATGGGGCGGCTTCTGGAGATCCCGACGGTCATCGGATGCAAATTCACGCGCTGGAATTATTACGAGCTTTCGCGGGTCAAGATGCTCAATGACGGCAACGTCAACGTCATCAACGGGCCGGATGAAATGTTCGTTTCGGGTCTCGCCATGGGCGCGGACGGCGGCATCGGTTCCACCTACAACGTTCTGGCGGAGAGATTCGTCGCGGTTTACGACGCCTATCAGAAGGGCGACGTGGTCAAAGCTCGCGAGATCCAGTACGGCATCAATAAGATCATCTACGTCATTCTCTCCCACGGTAAAGGCAACCTCGTCAAGAGCCTCAAGGGTACTCTGACCCTCATGGGCTATGACGCGGGAGACGCGGCTTACCCGGCTTCGCAGATGGACAAAGCAGACCTCGCTGCCCTCAAAGCCGACCTCATTGCCGCCGGATTTGAAAAGTGCCTGTAAAAAAGCGCTTTAGCTTCATAATTGCCCTCTCAGTCACGTCTTCGACGTGACAGTTCTCCCATAGGGAGAGCCTTCCTGCATGATCTATGCTCGAAAGGCTCCCACTTTGGGGGAGCTGTCAATCCGAAGGATTGACTGAGAGGGCTTTTCTCTGCTCCGCAGCGCGGCTTGATCGCAACTTAGTCGAGGATCCCCGTGATCGGCGAATAGACGATCGGCTTCGATATCTCATAGGGAGATTCGAGATTGACGGCGCGGCCTTCAGCCGAGGAACGGCGGAAGGAGGACATCAGTTCGACCACGTGGAGCTGCTGGGCGTAGTTGGCTCTCCACGGGCGCTTTTCCTCAATGGCCTTGGCCATGTCGGCAAGACCCAGCGCGCGGCTGTTGGTCGGGTAATTATAGAGGAGCGGGATCTTTTCAAAGTGGTTCTGCCCCGCGTGCATCAGAATCACATCTCCCCCGAAGGTATTGGGGTCGGGAACGCGGAGGGTGCCCTCGGTG
>JAKSPX010000073.1 GCA_024404415.1 Clostridia bacterium
CTCGAGCGCTTGTATAGAATACCACATTCCCCCTCATTTGTCAACACCTTTTTTTGAAGTTTTTTTCGTCCATTCCCTCTCTCCCGTGCGTGTCTCCACATATTGTATTATGCATCTCTTAATTATACTTCATGTTGTGCTTTTCGCAGTTTTTCCGTGTTCCAAATATTTTCAGAAATATGCTTGACATTTGTCTCTCCGGACGATACTATATACTTGTGCATTATTTCGTGCGCACCGCGTGTACACACAGTCCATCTCATACGCACAGTCCTTTTCACGTGGACTCATCTAATAAGGTTATAAGGAGGTGTCTATGTCCTCTCCCCTGCCCCCGAGAAGGCTCTTTGCATATATCTTCTCGGCGATGCTGATCCTCATCGGAGCCGCCGGGTTTTTCTTACGGCACTATCTCTTCTGCGGTATCCTCTCGCTCTTCCTTTTCGGCATCGGCTTTGCGTGGTTTATCCTGATGATATTAAAAGACCGTGCACCAAAAAAGGTATCGCGTTTCTTCTCCATTCTGTTTCACATCTGTTTTACGATATTTCTGATCTCCTTTCTCATCGTTGAGATCCCCGTCGTCAATAACGCTTTGAAAGCCTCAAACCGCGACAATACGGTAAGTGAGGAGATCGGGATCATTCTCGTCCCGGGCGCAGGCCTCATACACAAAAGTGAAAAGCCCTCCTTATTATTCGCTCTGCGCCTGCGCAAGGCGGAAGCCTTATATAAAGAAGACGAATCATTGAAGATCGTCATCTGCGGCGGTCAGGGTGACGACGAGGTGATCGCCGAGGCCGACGCGGGAAGGAAATATCTGCTCTCCCGCGGGCTGCCCGCCGAAGCCGTCATTGCCGAAACGGAATCCCTTGACACAGCCGAGAATTTCCAGAACTTCCGTACCCTCTTCCCGGACGAAAAGCTGGTCGCGCTGGTGACCAACGACTTCCATATATATCGCTGCTCGCTGCTTGCCCGCCGCTATGGGCTGGAGGTCGAAGCCTACTCCATGCCGACGCCGAATTTCTTCCTCCGGGTCAACTACTTCATGCGTGAATATGTGTCGCTCATCATCTTCGCGATCGAATCGCAGGGGATCATCATCGACACTTCAAATTTCCATATATAAGAATAAGAAAGGAAAATACATCATGGAACTCAAAGCAAGAAAAGACATGGACCCCAAATTTCAGTGGGATCTGAGCGCCATCTTCAAGGATCAGGAGGCCTGGGAGGCCGCCTACGCCGAAGCGGAAGCCGCCGTTTCCAAGATCGCCCCGCTGAAGGGGACTCTCGGGCAGAGCGCCGAAGCGCTGAAGGCCGGTCTTGACCTCGTGAGTGAGGTTTCGGAAAAGATCGAGAAGGTCTATTCCTACGCCTTCCTCACCCAGGCAGGTGACAACGGCGACGCAGCGGCCCAGACCATGCAGGCGCGTGCGGTCAGCCTTTACGTCAAGATGTCGACCGCGCTCTCCTTCCTCGACCCGGAGATCCTCTCGATCGACGCCGATAAGCTGGATAGTTGGATGAAGGCCCCGGAAATGGAAATCTACCGCTTCACGGTCGAAAATACCACCCGCGCCCGCGCTCACACGCTGGATGAAAAGGGTGAGACCATGCTCGCCATGCTCGGTGATGCCGCCAACATTCCGAGCGACAGCTTCGACATGCTCGAAAGCGTCGACATGACTTTCCCGACCATCAAGGACGAAGAAGGCAACGACGTCACCCTCACCCACGGCAATTTCTCGGTCTACCGCGAGAGCAAGTCGCAGGAAGTGCGCAAGGCCGCGTTCGAGCAGTATTTCGGCGAATTCAAGAAATATATCCACACCTTCGCCGCCATGTATTCCGGCTCCGTCAAGTTGGACAGCTTCTTTGCCGACGTCCGCGGCCACGAAAGTGCCTGCCACGCCGCGCTCTTCGGCGGCAACGTTCCGGTCGCGGTCTATGACAGCCTCATCAAAGCCGTTCACGACTCCCTCCCCTCCATGCGCCGCTATATTGAGCTCCGCAAGAAGGTTCTCGGCCTCGACGAAGTGAATATGTATGACCTTTACAATCCGCTGGTCGCCTCTGTCGACTACAAAATGCCCTTTGAAGAGGGCAAAGCGCTGGTCAAAAAGGCTCTCAAACCGCTCGGCGAAGAGTACCAGTCGCTTCTCGACCGTGCTTTCACCGAAGGCTGGATCGACGTTTACGAAAATAAGGGTAAGACGACCGGCGCTTTCTCCAGCGGCGTGTTCGGCGTTCACCCCTACGTCCTTTTGAACTACACCGATACCCTTGACGACGCCTTCACCCTTGCCCACGAATTAGGCCACGCCATGCATTCCTACTTCTCCGACCGCACCCAGCCCTACATCAACCACGATTACCGCATCATGGTCGCCGAAGTCGCCTCCACCGTCAACGAAGTGCTTCTCACCAAGTACCTCCTCAAGACCGAGACCGACCCCGAAAAGCGTGCCTACGTCCTCAACCATTTCCTTGAGGGCTTCCGCACCACGCTTTACCGCCAGACCCTCTTCGCCGAATTCGAGCGCAAGGCCCACGACCTTTATAAGGCCGGTACGCCGCTCACCGCCGATCTTCTCAACGCCACCTACCGCGAGCTCAACGAGCTATATTATGAAGGCGCGAAGGTCAACGAATTGCAGGACATCGAGTGGGCGCGCATCCCGCACTTCTACCGCGCTTTCTACGTTTACCAGTACGCCACCGGCTTCTCCAGCGCCGTCGCCATTGCCAAGAGCATTCTTGAAGGCGGCAACGCGGAGAACTACCTCCGCTTCCTCACCACGGGCGGCAGCGACTACCCGATGGAAGAGCTCAAGATCGCAGGCGTGGATCTCTCCGACCCGGCCACCGTCTCCTCGGCGCTCGAGGTGTTCGACGACGCGGTGAAGGAACTCGAAAGCATCCTTGTGAAATAAGCAAAGGAAATGCAAGCAGCGGAGGTTTTGTGAAAGCCGGATCTCCGCCGCTCTTTTCGAAACGAGGTAACAGCATGGTTTTTATGAACGAATATCCGATCCTTGAATATGACGACAATCCGACCGCCACATTAAATCCCCCTGCTTTTGTTTCGAAACCCTTCGACACCGACAAGATGATCATCACCTTCTTCCCGGAGGTCATCCAGAAGCTCCTCGACGCCGGGAAGGTCGTTCTTGAACGGGAGATCGGCGGGGAGAACAGCGTCTTTATCTACCGTTTCGTCGATGAAAATATCCTCATCACCCCGGGCGCTATCGGCTGCCCCGCCTGTGGAGGCAATCTTGACCTCTTCCACGCCATGGGCATCAAAAAGGTGATGTTCTCGGGCGGCGGCGGCGTGCTGGATCGCTCCATCAAAGTCGGTGAGGTCCTTCTCGTCGAGGGCGCGATCCGTGACGACGGTTTTTCCTATCATTATTTCCCGGCTGGGCGCGTGATGTCGACCGATCCCATGGTGAACGATAAGATCGCCGCTGTTCTGGATGAAAAGGACGTTCCCTACCTCCGCGGGCTGACCTGGACGACCGACGCGATCTTCCGCGAAACGCCGGACAAGGTGGCTCTCAGACGCGAGGAAGGCGCGAAGATCGTGGAAATGGAGCAATCCGGCTGCATCGCCGTTTCCAATTTCCGCGGCATCGCCTACGGAGCTTTGATCTACGGCGGCGACGACGTTTCCGGTGAGGAATGGGACAATCGCTCCTGGCGCAGCCGCGATGGCATCCGCTATGACCTTGTGATGCTGTGCAAGGAGCTGCTCGGCGTCATCTGACGAAATCCTGCATATTTTTTCATTTTGCCCCTTTACAAACGAAGGGAACTGTGCTATGATAGGCACAACTTTCAGTTGGAGGACTTCTATGTCTCGGGTTTACGCTTACGTTTATACCGAAGGCCGCGCGTATTATTATTACGCGGGGTTAATTCGGCAGGCTTAAAGCGGACGGGACGAAAGGGAAATCCATTCGGAACATCAAGCGCGGCCTGCAAAGGCTGCGCTTATTTTTTACCGCAAATACGAAAGAAAAGAAGGAAAAGATCGTGCCCTTCACCGAAATTCTGTAACGTAACGCCGCCTTGGACAAGGATGACGTCTGCCTTGTGGAACTCAACCCCGAACAGACCGAGACCCGCCGCGTCACCTGGCGTGAATATGAGCTCATCGAGCCCACCCGTGTCGGTTCTTACAGAAGAGAGATCACCTGGTCGGTCTTCGACGAAAAGGCCAACCGTTTCGCCAACGCCCTCCTCTCCCGCGGCATCAAAAAGGGTGACAAGGTCGCCATCCTCCTGATGAACTGCCTGGAGTGGCTCCCCATCTACTTCGGCATCCTGAAAACCGGCGCGGTGGTGGTCCCCATGAATTTCCGCTACGCTTCCGACGAGATCAAATACTGCCTCGATCTCGCTGAAGTTGACGTTCTGGTCTTCGGGCCGGAATTCATCGGCCGTATCGAAGAGATTGCGGACGACATCAGTGTCAACCGCCTCCTCGTCTTCGCCGGAACCGGCGTCTGCCCGCCCTTTGCCGACGATTACCTCGACATGACCTCCGAATGCTCCTCCCGCGCCCCCGGCATCGCCCTCACCGACGAAGACGACGCGGCCATCTACTTCTCCTCCGGCACCACCGGCTTCCCGAAAGCCATTCTGCATAATCATGAATCGCTCATGCACGCCGCGAAGACCGAGCAGGCCCACCACGGCCAGACCCGCGACGACGTGTTCCTCTGCATCCCGCCGCTTTACCACACCGGCGCGAAAATGCACTGGTTCGGAAGCTTCCTCGTCGGCGGCAAGGCCGTGCTTCTCAAGGGCACCAAGCCGGAGACCATCCTCCGCGCCGTCTCGGAAGAGAAATGCACCATCGTGTGGCTGCTCGTGCCGTGGGCGCAGGATATTCTCAACGCTCTCGATTCCGGCGAGCTGAAACCCGAAAATTACCAGCTTTCCCAGTGGAGACTCATGCACATCGGCGCGCAGCCGGTGCCGAAGAGCCTCATCCACCACTGGCTTTCCTACTTCCCGCACCACGCTTACGACACCAACTACGGTCTCAGCGAATCCATCGGCCCGGGCTGCGGCCACCTCGGCGTGGAAAACGTCCACAAGGGCGGCGCCATCGTCAAGGCCGGTTACGGCTGGGAAACCAAGATCGTCGATGAAAAAGGTGAGCTTGTCCAAAAGGGCGAGGTCGGTGAGCTCTGCATCAAGGGCGCGGGCGTCATGACCTGCTACTACCGCGACCCGAAGGCGACCGAGGCCGTTCTGAAGGGCGACTGGCTCTTCACCGGCGACATGGCGCGCGAGGACGAGGACGGCTTCATCTGGCTGGTCGACCGCAAGAAGGACGTCATCATCTCCGGCGGCGAAAACCTATATCCCGTTCAGATCGAGGACTTCATGGCCGCCCATCCGGCTATCAACGACGTGGCCGTCATCGGCCTGCCCGACAAGCGCCTCGGTGAGATCGCCGCGGCCATCATCGAGTTCAAGAAGGATCACACCGCCACTGAGGACGAGATCAACGAATTCCTCAAGGGGCTCCCGCGCTACAAGCGCCCGCGCAAGCTGATCTTCGCCGACGTTCCGCGCAACCCCACCGGCAAGATCGAAAAGCCCAAGCTCCGTGCCATGTACGGCGCCACCAAGCTGGTCGACGCGCAGAACAATTCGTAAAGCAAATGGGGCTGTCGCAAATTGCCTCCGTCACTTTGAAACCAGTCCGCAGACCGCTGCCATTCAGTTGAGCACGAATCCGGTTTGCACCATCCCGTAGGGGCGCATGCCTACATGCGCCCGGAAAGCCGGTGATAGCAGGTGCCTTCCGGGTCGATGTAAGGCATCGACCCCTACGGGTTTGTTCTAAACTAATGACACTGCTCCGAAGACTGGTTTGTATCCAAAGCCAACGCTGCGGCGCTGACTCGGGATGACAGGGTTAGGTGCATTTTTTGAAAGCCCCCTTGGCATAGAAAGGAAGATTCGATGAAAATCACCGTCATCACGAATTTTGACGAGATCTCCCGCGAAAAGCTCGTAAAAACCGCGCCCGACGCCGAGATCGTCTGGGCGTTTGATCAGAATAGCTCTTATCTGGTGCGAGAGCCCCTTGACCTGCCGAAGTACAAGGACGATCTCCTCACCTCCGAAGTCGTCATCGGCGCGCCGCCGGTCTCGCTTCTCCCTGAGATGAAAAAGCTGAAGCTGCTCTCGCTTTCCATGGCGGGCACCGAGCCCTATTCCCTCCCCGGCGTGCTCTCAGAGGACGTGGCGCTTTGCAATTCCACCGGGGCTTTCGGCAAGGCCATTTCGGAACACATGCTGGCTTCGATCATGATGCTCATCAAAAAGCTCCACCTCTACCGCGACGATATGCCTTCCGGCCTCTGGGCCGACCGCGGAAGCGTCCGCTCGCTTTCCGACATGACGGTTTTATGCGTGGGGCTCGGTGACATCGGCTGCGCCTTCGCAAAGCTCTGCAAACTCATGGGGGCAAAGGTCATCGGCGTCCGGCGGCACGGCACGACCAAACCTGACTACGTCGATGAAGTCGTTTTATCGGATAAGCTCGACGAAGTCCTGCCTCTTGCCGACGTGGTCGCCCTTTCGGTGCCGGGAAACAAAGAAACGGCGGGATTATTCTCCAAAGAGCGCCTTGCGCGAATGAAGAAGGATTCCTATATCCTCAACGTCGGCCGCGGCAGCGCCATCGACTCCATGGCTCTTTTCGAAGCGCTGGAAAGTGGGCATTTAGCCGGGGCGGCCAGCGCCGTGACCGATCCCGAGCCGCTCCCCGCCGACCACGTGCTGTGGCAGGCGAAAAACTGCCTCATCACGCCGCACGTCAGCGGATTCTATCACCTCCGCGAGACCTACGACCGCATCGTGGACATCGCCTGCGAAAACCTCAGACGATTCATGAACGACGAGCCGCTTCTCACCCCGGTCGACCGGAATACCGGGTATAGAGTGACGCAGAAGTATTGAGAGAGGGAACTCTATGCCGTTGTCACGTTCAAAGCGTGCGGGTGCTTCTTCCTGCCGCGCGTACTTCTGCTTTCCTCTTTCCTCTCTAGTAGAAATTCTTTCATAAGCAAATGTATTACACATATCTGATCTCCTTTAAAAACCGTCATTTAAACTATAGTTATCTTGATAGTCTTATTATACTGTCATTTTAACTATATGTCAATGTATTTTGACACTT
>JAKSPX010000074.1 GCA_024404415.1 Clostridia bacterium
CCTTCCGGCATCTTCTTGATGAAGCTGTCCGCGTCGGCGGCGACCGCCACACGCTTGACTTCTTCTTCCGGGAGATCCTCGTCGCCGTAGGCGATGTTGGAGTCGACCGTTTCGGAGAAGAGGAAGACGTCCTGGGTGGCCATGCCGATGCTCTTGCGGAGATAGGCGAGGTCATACTGCCGCACATCGACGCCGTCGATGAGCACTTCGCCCGACTTGACGTCGAAGAAGCGGCCGATGAGGCTGCCGATGGTGGTCTTGCCGGAGCCGGTAGCGCCCATGATGGCGAGCGTCTGGCCGGGCTGGATGTGGAAGTCGATATCGCGCAGGACGACGTTGTCGTCATAGGCGAAGGAGACGTGGTTGAAGTCGATTCTGCCTTCGAGTCTTTCATCCTTTTTGAACGCGTTTTCGGGGTTGACGATGTTGGACTTGGCGTAGTAGAGCTCCATGACCTTGTTGGCCGAGGTGAGGAAGCGCTCAAAGTCGGAAAGCAGGGCGCCGATGGTGCTCATCGGGCTGGAGATCGCCCACGCAAGGGAGATGTAAATGGAGAGCTGACCGATGGTGAGCTGACCGTGAATGGCAAAGAGACCGCCGAAGAGGATGATGAGGACGGAGAGCGACTGGGAAATGGTCTCGATGAAGGGGTGGATCTTGAGCCATGCAAACGAAGCCTTGAGGTTGGCGTCGCGGTAAACGGTGTTGTACTTATCGAAGCGGCCGATCTCGTATTCTTCCTTGGCGAAGGCCTTGACCACGCGGTTGGATTCGATGTTCTCCTGAGCGTAGCCGTTGAGCTCGGTCAGGCGGTCACGCGCCGCGCGGAAAAGCGGGCGGGAGATCTTGGCGAACTTGTTGCGCGCGATCATGAAGAGCGGGCTGGTCAGCATGAGGATCAGCGTGAATTTCCAGTTGATGGTGAAGAGATAGATCAGAGCCGCCACGTAAATGACCACCGCGTTGGCAAGCTGGCGAACGACGTTGGTGGAGAAATGGCGGATGGTATCGAGGTCACCGGTCAGACGGGTCATGAGGTCACCCGAACGGCTCTTGCTGTAATAGCTCATGTCGAGCTCCTGCAGCTTGGAGTAGAGGTGGGTGCGGAGGGTGAATTTCATACCCTGCGCCGTCTGCTCAAAGAGCACGATGAGCAGATAGGAGCCACCCATGCGGAAATAGTGGATGGCGATCATCAGGATGATGAGGGGGATAAGCCTCTCGGGATGTCTGACGATGTTGCCCGCCGCATCCGGCATGCCGACAACGACCTCGTCGATGATCTTACCGGTGATGGACGGCGTGACGATGACCATGGCAGAAATGATGATCTGCATGACCAGCGCCGTGACATATCGCCCGTAATACCCCTTGAAGTTCTGCCAGATCCATTTGAACGTATACATAATCCGGCACCTTCCTTTCGCTTTGCAGAGAAAGTCCCTGCGTTTTTCATTTCGTGTATTATAAAGGATTCCTTCGGGAATGACAACCCTTTTCCGGAAAAAAGGGTGACAAAAAGACCTGCACGCTCTCGGTTATTTTGGGCGAAATACCCCACCCGTCCGAAAAGCGCGCTTTCCGGGATCCTTTATTCCTTCGGCGTAGCCATGCCGATGTTGTTCTTCACCGAAACGCGGTCGTTTTCACCCATGAGGAGGACGCCGTCCTTTAAGCTTCCGCCCTGCCAGACGTTGTTTTCAAAGATGGTCGCCACCGAATCCTCGATGCAGGCGACGTAATCGGGGCTCCACACGCCCTTGCCGCCGTCATCTCTTCCGAGGCGGAAGGTGTTTCCGGTGAAGACCACGTTCTCGCCCTTGATGATGCGGACATGGGAATTGTCCCATTCTTCCTCAAAACCGCCTTCAACGGGCTTGCCGGAGCGGTAGATGATGTTGCCGGTGGCGGAAATGGCCAGTGCTTCGCCGTCCTTTGCGCCGAGGTAAAGCCCCGGACCGCCGGAGCGGTCGAAATAGTTGCCGGTGAAGTTGCAGCAGTTGCAGTGCGGGAGGTAGAAGCCCGCCCGGCGGTTCCACTCGACGCGGTTACCGGTGGCGGTGATGGATGCCGCACACGGGCCGCCGACCAGACCGCCCGCGGCGTTGCCGGAGAACCAGTTATCAATGAGGAAGCCGTCCCAGCCGTCGACATAAAGGCCTGCGCCGCCGTTGTGGCAGAGCATGGAATGTCTCACCGAGAAGCACCAGATATGCTCCAGTCTCACGCCGTCGCCGGAGAAGCTGCCGATGCGGCATTCGTCGATGGTGGGGGTGTCCTCCTCGCTGCCGCCGTTGTAGACCGGCCAGTAAAGCTTCACGCCATGGACGTTTTTGCCGAGCCTGCGCCCGTTCATGCAGAGTCCGCGGATGGCGCAGCCGAAGGCCCCGGTGATGTCGATCATGCAGTCGGTCTCGCCGTCTCTCAGGATGAAGGTGGAAGCGCCGTCGCTGCGGAAGCTCCAGCCCGCGTACCCTTCGAGGATGACACCGTTGCCCATTCTGAGCTTGCCGGTCAGGTACTTTCCGGGCGGAACGGTGACCACGCCGCGGCATTTCTCCGCGTCGTCCAGCGCGGCTTGAATGGCCGCGGTGGAATCGGTCACGCCGTCGCCGACGGCGCCGTAGGTCGTGATGTCAAAGACATTTTTCATGATTTTCACCTCTATGAGATATTATTATCAGCAATAAAAAGAGCCGGAAAGCCGCAGTTTTTCGCGGCTTTGCCGGCTTATGGCGACTTAATCGCAGAGAAGTCCCGAGAACACGCCGATGGCGGTCTTCACATCGGCCTTCATGCCCTTTTCGGCATCCCACATGACGTCCTGGAACTGCTTATACTCCTTGCCGGAGACGGCAGCGGCGCCCGCGCGGGACATATAGGTATAATAATTGATCTTGCGCACACCGCGGCGGATGACCTCGCGGTAGTCGGCATGGCTCACGCCGGAGCCGCCGTGCATGACCAGCGGCAGATCGACGAGGCTCTTGATCTTGGAGAGGCGTTCAAAATCGAGCTTGGGCTCCTTGAGGTAGAAGCCGTGAACGGTGCCGAAGGCGCAGGCCAGCGCGTCGATGCCGGTCTCCTTGACGAATTTTTCCGCCATGGCGGGGTCGGTGTAGATGGATTCGTCATCCTGTACGCCGCTGGTGCGGGAGCCCATGGAGCCGATCTCGGCTTCCACGGAAGCGCCGGTCTTTCTGGCCTCTTCGACGGCGGCGATGGTGTTTTTGGTGTTTTCGGCCGGGTCGAGAGCGGAGCCGTCATACATGATGCCGGTGAAGCCGAGCTCGATGCCGCGCTTGACGTAATCGAGGTCGGTGCCGTGGTCGAGGTGGACGCAGACCGGCACCTTGGCCTTTTCGGCCGCACGGAGCATGATGGGGGCGATCTCATCCATGGTGCAGAGGCCGAGCTCCTCGTGGACCTGGGCGTGCATGATGATGACCGGCTGGGAAAGCTCTTCCGCCGCGCCGAGGATGGCGTGGAGGCTGGCAAGGTTCGGGGTATTGAAGGCGCCGACGGCGATCTTCTTCTCTTCGGCGATCTTCAGGATCTCTTTTAAGGTAACGAGCATGATGCAATCTCCTTTATAAGTCAGTTTTTGAGAAAGTGAGGAGTTAGGAGTGAGGAGTTTTCAGTTTTCAGTATTCAGTTTTCAGGAGAACGCGATTGCGCCATAAGCGATTTAGCGAATAGCACAAGCCCGGAAGGCTCCCCTTATTTATAAGGGGATGCCGCAGCTTGCTGCGGAAGGGGTTAGCCGAAGGCTGTGAGCTGTCGCGAAGCGACTGAGGGGTTAGCCGAAGGCTGTGAGCTTGAGGGAATCGTTTCCAAAAGCTTCCTCCCCCTTCCACCGCTTTGCGGTCCCCCTCCCCCCGTAAACAGGGGGAGGCTTCCCACATTGTGCTATCAGCTGAATCGCTCTTTATCTGTGCGCTTTCAAAGCTTCGTAAAGGCCTTTATAGCGCGCGTAGTGTTTCATATAGGCATCGTGGGATTCCGCGTTCGGCTCGAAGACTTTTCTGACCTTCGCCATTTTCCCGACCGTCTCGTGAAGATCGGCGTAGATCCCGGCCGAGACGCCCGCGAGAGCGGCCGTTCCGGCAGCGCCGACCTCGCCGATATCCAGCGCGGTGATCTTCATGCCTAAAATGTCGGCCTTGATCTGCAGCCACGGGTCGGACTTGGCTCCGCCTCCGGTGGCGCGCAGCTCTTTGATGCCCTTGGCGTAGTCCTTTAATTCCTCGAAATTGAGGAGCATTTCGTAGGAGGTGCCCTCCATCAGCGCCTTATAGAGCGTGAACTTGGTGGTCTCCAGCGTCATGCCGACCACGGCGGCCTTGGCGTCGTAATCCATATAGGGCGTCGCCGCACCCGCGAAATGCGGCAGAACCAAAAGTCCCGTCGGCCCCTCCGGCATTTTTGCCGAGAGATCGTCATAGACGTCGGTGCCGCGTTCTTTCGCAAGCGCCTTTTCCGCATCCGCGAAGTTGTCACGGAACCACTTGAGCATTGCCCCGCCCGTGAAGGAGAAGGCGTAGCAGGCGTATCCGCCGCCCACGTAGGGAACCAGCGAGTAGCCGCCCGCGTAGTATTTCTTATCGGTGGGCTTTTCCGGGATGATGACCGGGATGCACTCGACCGTGCCGGTGCCGTCCATGGCCTGCGACTCATCGAACACGCCCGAGCCGATCATGCCCGCGATCTGATCGTGGAAGCAGGTGACGACGGTGATGTCATAGTCGATGCCGAGGACCTTCCGGACCTTTTCGGTCAGACCGCCCGCGACCTTGCCGGTCGGGACGGGGGTGGAGAGAAGGGCGGTGTCGATCCCTGCCGCCTGCCAGACCTCTTCGGCCCACGCGAGCTTTTCAATGTCCAGCGCGCCGGTGCGGGCCGCGAGGGCGTAGTCGATCTGACGGACGCCTGAGAGGGTATAGACGATGAAATCCTGCCCGAGGAGGATCTTTTTACATTTGGCGAAGAGCTCCGGCTCATGGCGCTTCCACCACATGATCTTGGAAATGGAATACATCGGGTGAGGCTTGACGCCCGAAAGCAGGGTCAGCTTTTCCTCGCCGACCATTTCCGCAAGCTCCTTGCATTCCTCCTCCCCTCTCGGGTCGGTATAGAGCATGGAGGGAGCCAGAACCTCGTCGTTTTCATCCAGCATGGCGAAGGTCTCGCCGAAGCTGGTCACGCCGATGGCGTCGACGTGATGTTCCTTCACCGCGTCGGCAAGCAATGCGAGAACGCCGTCGCGCACTTCGGCGAAATTGATCTCGTGTTTGCCCGCGGCGTGGGTCGCGTCGTATTCTTTATAATAGGTGGCAAGATTCTTGCCTTCCTCATCAAACAGCGCTATCTTGGCGCCGGTCGTGCCGACGTCCAGACCGCCGACGATCTTTTTTTCTTTCATCAGTCGATCGTCACAACGTCGTAGCCGAGGTAGGTGGTGAAGGCTTCCTCAAGAACGGCCTTGACATGACCCTTGGAGACGGTGGTGTGGTGCTTGAAGCCGCCGCGGGCCAGCTTGATGAGCTTATTCTGGAGATCCGGGATCTCGGCGACGCCGGCGCAGCCGAAGTAACCGTCTTCGATCTCATCGGAGGTGAATTCGCCTTCGCTGAAGTAAATGGTGATCTTGCCGTCCTCGGTCTTGCAGTTGGAGAAGGTCATCGGGAACGCGCCGATGCGGCCTTCGTTGGTGCCCCAGCCGGAGCCCGGGTCGCCCTTATCAAACATCTTGTGGGAGGTGACCTTGCCGGTCTCCTTCATGAGGGACTGGGCGGTGGAACCGCAGTGGAAGAGCACGACCTTATTCTCGTCGTCGCCGTAGTTGTTGTTCCAGTCAAGGCAGGCGGAGGGGCCTTCGGTGGCGAGAGCCATGGCACGCATGGTGATGGCCGAGCACATGTCGATTTCGCAGGAGGCGACGATGCCGCGGTCGTTCAGCTCGGAGAGCAGCACACACGGGCAGACGCGGAGATAGGTCTCCATTTCGTTCCAGCAGCGAAGCGCGATGGCGTCGAGATGGTAGGTTTCGATATATTCGTCGATGACGACCGAGATCTTGGCAAGCATGATCTTCTTGTCCTCGGGAACGCCGGAGAAATCGGTGTAGGCTTCGAGCTTTTCTTTCTTGGCGAGGACCTTTTCGTCGTCGTCCTTTTTCGCACGGACGAACTCGAAGAGCTCGGAGAGGTCGAAGGATTCGACGTTGATGCCGTAGCGCTGCATGGTGATCTCGTCAAAGCGGACGGTCTTGAAAGCGGTGGTACGCGCGCCGATGCAGCCGAGGTTGAATCTCTTCATACCCTTGACAACGCGGCAGACGGCGGCGAAATCGTCGAGGTTCTGGCGGAAAGCCGGGGTGAGCGGGTCGACGACGTGGGGCTTTAATACGGTGAAGGGGATCTTATACTGCGAGAAGACGTCGGTGACCGAGAACTTGCCGCAGAAAGCGTCGCGGCGGTATTTGAAATCCATCTTGCCGATGGTGTCCGGGTAAGCCTGCATGAGGATCGGCACGCCCGCGTCCTGCAGGGCGGTCGCCGCGCCGTTTTCGTCCACGAAGATCGGCATGCAGAGGATGACGCCGTCGAATTCGCCCTGATGCTCCTTGAGCCAGGCGGCATAGATGCGGCCCTCGTCGCGGGTCTCGACCGCGCCGTAACGGGTGGCGTCCTTATCCATCGTGATGTAATCGTAACCGGCATCGGTGACGGCCTTGACCATGTCGTCGCGCGCGCCTTCGATAAGCTCGGCGGGCATAAAGCCTCGGTTGCCGAAATAAAGGGCAAAGGTCTGCTTTTTCATAAGGCATACTCCTTTATGTGTCGGATTGTGGTGTCACCATTGTACCATTCCCCGGCGCGGGTGTCAAGAAGCGATTGCACGTTTGCGCCATAAGCGATTTAGCTGATAGCGATTTAGCGTATAGCACCATCCCGGTAGGCTCCCTCGAAGAGGGAGGCCTCCAACATAGTGCGTAACCGCGTAATCGCGCTTCTGAAAACTGAATACTGAAAACTGAAAACTCCTAACTCCCCCGTTTGACAATCTCCCCCTCTTCCTATATAATAAGTTCACATCCTCATCCGTCAGGAGAAAGGCAGACTTATGATAAAAACGATCCGTGAATTTGAAGAGATTTTCGCCTCCCCTTCCGCCGCGTGGCGCGGCAAGCCGTTCTGGAG
>JAKSPX010000075.1 GCA_024404415.1 Clostridia bacterium
TATTATATCATATTCTGTATGTTTTTGCACTACTGCTTTTGTGCGGTGTTGCCTTTGAGTTTTTCGATCCATTCGAGAACACGGAAACGGAAGCGGATCTCCACGTTTTCCCCGTCCTCCCACAAAATGGCGCTGGATTCTATCGCATCCTCTTCGGGAGCCGCGCCGTAGCAGAGCGGCGGGAAGAGCACGCACCACCAGTTGTGCCCCTGTCCCTCGCCCAGCGTGACCGTCAGAGCCGTGTAATTCCCCGCGGGGAGGCTGAAGGTCTCATAGACGGAGGTCGGGTAAAGGACGTTCCCGATTCTCACCTCCGCGCCGTAATCGACGCCTTCTTCGGAAAGCCAGCTTCCGACGAGCGCTTCCAATTCTTCCTCTTCGGTCTTAAGGGAATCCAGTACCTCGGTTCTGGTTTCATATCCGGCGCTTTCGACCCTTTCGAGAAGTCGGTCGCGCACGCGGAGCTTGATCTCCTGATCCTCCCGGCTGTCGCTAGAGGCGATGACGCGGAGGCGGACCATTTCCGAGGCAAGTGTCCTCTCGCTTTTTACCGCGAAGGCGGCATAGAGCATAAAGACCGTGATTGTTAGCGCGGTGAGCATATAAAGGATGCGTTTTTTCATCGGTATTCCCCTTCTTTCCAGATGGAGAATACCCTTATCATCTGTTTTTTATACGGGAACGTGCTCGGGTGAGACGCTCCAGGTGTCCCGGTAGACCTTATACAAGGCGCGGCGGCATTCCTCTGCCTTTTCTCTTTCGGCGAAGATACCGAACACAGTCGGGCCGCTCCCGCTCATCCTCGCTCCGAGCGCCCCGTGAGATCTCATGACTTTTTCGATCTCGGCGATCTCTTCGGGAGCGGTGACGACGTCTTCAAGGACGTTGCGCATCTTTGATGCGATTCCAAGCAAGTCGCCTTCCTCCAAGGCTTTCACCATTCCGGCTGTGTCGGGGTGGGTAAAGGAGGCGTGACTGTCGTAGGCGCGGTAGGCCGCCTCGGTGGAAATGCCAAAGGGCGGCTTGCAGAGGACGATACGGCAGGCAGGCATCGGCGGGAGCCTTTCGGTGATCTCCCCGATGCCCGTGACAAGCGCCGTTCCGCCGAGGAGGCAGAAAGGGATGTCGCTCCCGATCTTTAAGGACATGGTCTGCATTTCCTCAAGCGTCAGCCCCGTTTCATAGAGCTTATTCAGGCCCTTGAGCACCGCCGCGCCGTTGGAGGAGCCGCCCGCCATGCCGGCGGCCACCGGGATCTTCTTGTGGAGCGTGATCTTCACGCCGCCTTTGACGCCCGTTTCGCGGAAGAAGTGCTCCGCCATTTTATAGGCGATGTTTTTCTGGTCGGTCGGCAGATAGAAGAGATTGCTTGTGATCTCGATGCGGTCGCTTTTTTCAAGCCTCACCGTGTCGGCAAGCTCGACGTTCTGCATGATGGTCGCAAGCTCATGGTAACCGTTCTCTCTCCTCCCGGTGATGTCCAGCGAGAGATTGATCTTAGCCTTGGAGGCCAATTCAATGACGTTTGCCATTTTTCGGATAACGCCCCTTTCTCACCATGTCGATGGCCTTTTCCGGGCAGATCTCATGGCAGCAGTAGCAGCGGATGCAATGGCTGATATCCACCTCAAAATGCGTTTTTCCCTTGTGGATGGTCTTCTGCGGACAGATACCGGCGCATCGGCCGCAGGAAACGCACCGGTCCGTGATGTAGGGATAGGCGCGTCGGCCGTCCTCGATGGGATAGCGCAGGATGCCCGGCAAAAGCCCCAGAATGGTCTTTCGATTCCCCGGGAAGGCAAAGGGAGAGATCACTTCATCGAGCTTTGCGCCCTCATAATGAAGTGCATGGGGATCGTCCGGGATCAGCCCGCGTGCGATCGCTTCGCGCAGGATAGGAGCATCCTCGGGCTTGATGCCCATGATGGCGGAGGCGGCAAGGTCGGAAGCAAACGGATCGTCGCTTGCGAGGATCAGGCCGCACTTTTTCGGCGTGCCGCCTGAAGGGCCCTCCCCTTCCATGCCGATGACGGCGTCAGTGATCGTCAAGGCCGGGGAAACAGCTCCTGCGAGGTCGCAGATCATGGAGGCGAATTCGGGTTTTCCGGGGAGATCCTTGTGCATCATGGCCTTGTGAAGCCCCGGAATGACGCCGTAGAGGTTCTTTGCTGCCCCGGTCATCTTCATGAAACCGTGTGTCTTGAGCTTGGCTACGCTGATGACCACGTCGGCGGTTCTGATGGCACGGAGGACGAGAAATTCCTTTGTAGTCTTCCCCGCGGGATAAAGAAGCGTCTCGGCCTCGGTATCCTCGTTCAGCAGAGCGCCGCTTTCCTCCGCCGCCTTTTTCATGCCCGTCACCTCGTAGAGATGGGCAAGCGAGGCCTTGGTGATGGGGCCGCCGCCGCTTTCGGTGATGACGGGGTGTCCGCCGCGTGCGATCACCGCCTCGCAGACAGCGCGCACGACGTTCGGATGGGTGGTGGAAGCGTTTTCCGGCGCACGGGCAAGCAGTAGATTGGGCTTGACCGCCACCTTCTTCCCTTCAAGTTCCATTGGGAACGCCTCGAAAATGCGCTCAATGGCTTCTTTTATGCCAGGATACGTATAGCTTTCCGCCTTTTCTATTCTGACTTTGGATACATTCATCTTATTTTCTCCGATTACAGTCTTTTCATGAAGTTTTCCATGCGTTCCAGCGCCTTGGAGATGTTTTCAAGCGACGCGGCGTAGGAAATGCGCGCGAAGCCCTCACCCGATTCACCGAAGGCATTGCCGGGCACGATGGCAACGTGCTCCTCTCTGAGCAGCTTTTCGCAGAAGCCCTCGGAATTCAGTCCCGAGGAGCGGATATCCGGGAATACGTAAAACGCCCCGCGCGGCTCAAAGCACGGAAGACCGATGGTGCGGAGGCCTTCGACGATGATCCTTCTGCGGTCGTCATACTCCTCGCGCATGGCCGTGATATCCCCGTCGCCCTCCCGGAGCGCTTCACAGGCGGCGTACTGGCTGGTGGTCGGTGCCGACATGATGCCGAACTGGTGTAATTTGGTCATCATTTTGATCAGGTATTCGTCGCCGCAGGCAAAGCCCAGGCGCCAGCCGGTCATGGCATAGGCCTTGGAAAAACCGTTGACGATCAGGACGTTTTCTTTCATCTCCGGGATGTTCGCCATGGAGAAGTGTTTTTCTCCGCCGTAGGTCAGTTCGGCGTAGATCTCATCCGACACGACGAAGAGATCGTGCTTTTTCACGACCTCCGCAAGCTTTCTCACGGCCTCCTCGGTCATGATGGCGCCGGTCGGGTTATTCGGATACGAGAGGAAAAGTACCCTCGTGCGCGGCGTGATGACCGCCTCCAGCGCTTCGGGCGTGACCATGAATTCGTCCTCTGCACGGGTTTGGAGACGCACCGGGACGGCTCCCGCGAGCTTGCAGAGCGGCTCATAGCAGACAAAGCTCGGCTCCGGGACGATGGCTTCGTCGCCCGGCTTCAATAAAATGCGGCAGGCGAGGTCGATGGCTTCGCTTCCGCCGACGGTGACCAGTACGTTCGGGATCTCATAATCCAGTTGGAAACGGCGGTACATATAGCGCGTGATCTCCTCGCGCAGTTCGGGAAGACCGGCGTTGGCAAGATAATGGGTGCGGCTTTTTTCCAGCGAATAGATGCCGATATCCCGGATGTGCCACGGGGTGGCGAAATCCGGCTCCCCGATGCTCCGGCTGACGACGTCCTCCATGGCGCTGGCCAGATCGAAAAACCGGCGGATGCCGGAGGGCTTCAGCTCCTGGATGGTCGGGTTGATCCTTTCCTTGATGTTCATCATGCGCCTCCGTCAGATCACGACGATGCGCCGGTCTTCTTCCGGCGTCTCTTCAAATAAGACGCCCTTGTCCTTGTATTTTTTGAGGACAAAGTGGGTGGCGGTGCCGGTGACCGCGTCGATGGTGGCGAGTTTGGAGGAGACGAAATGCGCGACCTCCTTGAGCGTTTTCCCCTCGATCATGACGACCAGATCGAAGCCGCCGGAGAGCAGATAGACGCTGGTGACCTCCGGGTACTGATAGATGCGCGCCGCAACGCGGTCAAAGCCGTCGCCTCTCTGCGGCGTGACCTTGACCTCGATCATGGCGGTGACCAGTTCTCTTTCGGTCTTATCCCAATCGATCTGGGCGTTATAGCCGACGATGACCTTTTCCGACTCGAGCTTCCTGATAGTCTTCTTGATTTCCTCCTGATCCTCTCCCAAAACGATGGAGAGCTGTTCAGGGGTGATATGTGCGTTCTTTTCGAGTTGTTTTAAGAGTTTTTCGGTGTTATCCATGCGTTTCCTTCTTTCTTTTTGTAAAATCGATCCAGCCCGGCCTACATCCCTTTGCCGCCGGGTACACTTTTCCAAAATAATCTTTATTTTACCACGTTTCCGCCTTTCTTTCAAGTGGGAACGGGAAACCTTTTCGCGGCAAAAGTAACTTGCGCGATTCTTTTCCATGTGGTACAATAAACCATCTATCCAAGACAAAGGAAGTGGCTTTTTTATGGCGATCGTCACGATCATCGGCGCGGGCATGATGGGTTCTGCCCTGGCCTTCCCCGCAAGAGCAAACGGACACGAGGTGCGCCTTGTCGGCCCCCCGCCGGCTAGAGAGACCATTGATGCCTGTCGGGCGCCCGGCAGACACCCGAAATTCACCAAGGACTTCCCCGAAGGCGTCAAGTATTACCAGATCGAGGAGCTGGAAGAGGCGCTTCCCGGCACGGACATGGTCATCGGCGGCGTTTCAAGCTTCGGCGTGGACTGGTTCGGCGAGGAGATCCTCCCCCGCCTTCCCGAAGACCTTCCCGTGCTCTCCGTCACCAAGGGTCTTTTCGACACCGAGGACGGCACGCTTCTCACCTATCCCGCCTTATGGGAAAAACGCCTCGCCGAAAAAGGCCTCAAGCGTTCGCTTT
The DNA here is from genome assembly GCA_024404415.1 of Clostridia bacterium. Taxonomy (GTDB): domain Bacteria; phylum Bacillota; class Clostridia; order Oscillospirales; family QAMX01; genus RUG11797. Next base: position 4,958 of record JAKSPX010000075.1, read on the forward strand.
ACGCCATCGGCGGCCCCTGCACAAGCTACGAGCTGGTCGCGCACGACCAGAGCGAGGTGGCCTTCTGCGGCAAGGACATGAAGACGCTGGAATTTTTGAGAAGCGTCATGACCACCGATTATTACCACATCAGCTTATCGCTTGACGTGACCGGCATTGAAAGCGCCGTCGCCCTCAAAAACGGCTACGCCCTCGGCATCGCTCTGACCATCGGCCTCAATCAGAAAGAATTCGGCTTTGCGAGCGAGCTTCACTTCAATTCGCAGGCGGCCGTCTTCGGGCAGAGCGTCCGTGAAATGGCCAAGCTCCTTGAGATGCAGGGCTGCGGGACGCTGGATAACCTCGTTGTCGGCGCAGGCGACCTCTATGTCACGGTCTACGGCGGCCGCACCCGCAAGGTGGGCATCCTCCTCGGCCGCGGCATGAATATCGACGAAGCAAAAGAAGCGCTCGCGGGCGTGACCCTGGAATCGCTGGTCGTCGCCGTGCGTGTGGCACGAGCCGTGAAGGTGCGTGCAGCCAAGGGCGAGCTCTCCCTTGATGATTTCCCGCTCCTTTTGCACGTCGACGAGATCCTCACCGAAAAGAAGCCCGTTGATATCCCGTGGGAAGACTTCACCTTCCGCGCATAAGAAAGGATATTTATCATGTGGAAAAGAAAGCTCTGCCTCGCCACCGCCTCTTCCTTCGGCATTCCCGTGGAGGAGCAGATCGTAAAGTTCAAGGAAGCCGGGTTTGAAGGCTTCTTCCCGTGCTTTGAGCCGGGCGCTCCCGTTGATCAATGGGCGAAGGCCGCGCGTGAAAACGATATGCTCTTCCAGTCCATCCACGCGCCCTTCGGCCACGCCGACGCTTTATGGCGCGAGGATGAAGAGGCCGCAAACGAAATGCTCGGCGTGCTTCTTGATTGCCTTGACGGCTGTAAAAAAAACGAGATCCCGCTCATGATCGTCCACACCTTCATCGGCTTTGAGGAGCACGACCCGAATCCCCTCGGCGTGGAGCGCTTCGGAAAGCTTATAAAGGCCGCCGAAGGAAGCGGCGTGAAGCTGGCCTTAGAGAACACAGAGGGCATGGAATACCTCGCTTATCTGATGGACGCCTTCAAGGGCGAAAAGCACGTCGGCTTCTGCTGGGACAGCGGGCATGAGCTCTGCTACAACTATTCAAAAGATATGCTCGCCCTTTACGGCGGCCGCCTCTTCGGCACCCACCTCAACGATAACCTCGGTATCCGGGATTATGGGGGCAAGATCACCTGGCTTGATGACCTCCATCTCCTCCCCTTTGACGGCGTGACCGATTGGAATAAAGCCGCCCGCCGCCTTGCAAAGACCGGCTTTGACGGGCCTCTGACCTTTGAACTCACCACTTCCTCCAAGCCCGAAAGACACGATAACGACGCCTACGCGAGAATGCCGCTTGAGGACTATCTCGCCGCGGCCTACGCAAGAGCCTGCAGGGTCGCGACACTTGTTGAAAGCGAGGCTTCCTTATGATACTCTCCCTTCAAAAGCCGATTTCCCTGTCTTTTGCCGTTTCCCCCGCCGCCATGCAGGAAGCGGAAGGGAAATATAAAATAGCAATTTCGGAAAAGACGCTTTGTGTCTCCCTTTTCTACGAGGGGCATGATACGCCGATCCTTCTGAAAGCCGATGCCGCAAAAGGCGATGAGATCATGCTCGTCGTCCGCGATTACCGGGTGGAATTATGGGTCAACGGCGTGCTTGCCGACGAGGATTGGCCGTGGGGCGCGCCGTTATTCGACGGTATTTTGCTTCCAGACGGCGTTTTCTCCGTCGGAAACGCCCCCGCTGAGCCGGAATTGCCCGCTGTCGTTTCGACCTTTGAAAACGCCGAGGGCTGGATGCCCGGCGGCGGGGTGTTCGTCGGCGACTGCATGCCCTACACGTCTTCCGGGCGCTACCACGTCCTCTATTTGAAGGACCGCCGCCACCACCAGAGCAAATGGCGTCGGGGCGCGCACCAGTGGGAGCACATCTCGACGAACGACTTCCTCCATTGGCAGATCCACCCCATGGCCGTGCCCATCGACCGCGCGTGGGAGGGCTCCATCTGCACCGGATCCCACACTGAAAAGGACGGGAAACATTATCTCTTCTATTCCATTCGCACGGTGGACGGCGCCCCCGCGCCGATCTGCCGCTCGGTTTCGGAGGACGGCTATCA
>JAKSPX010000076.1 GCA_024404415.1 Clostridia bacterium
GCAGATGTAGAAGGTGACGTCTCTGCCCTCGGCGATGGAACCGCCGTTGGTTTCCAGCGTGACCTGATAGGTGTGGGGATCCCACCTGGCGTAGAAGGTCTTGTTGCCGGTCTCGGAAGCGCCCACCTCGGTGATGGCTTCGCCGGAGAAGTCGGATGCTCCGTACCAGCCGAGGAACTTATAGCCGTTCCGGGTGATGTCGGTCGGGAGGATCGCGCCCTCGCCGTAGGTGTAGGAGGTGACGAGGCCGGAGTTGACGGTGCCGCCATTGGTGATGAGGGTGATGCTGTAAACGGCGGGGGTCAATTTGGCGAAGAATTCGAGGTCGCCGAGAGAATCGGCAGCAATGGAGGTGACGGGATCGCCTTCAAAGCCGGCGGTCTCAAACCAGCCTTCAAAGACATAGCCGGTCTTGGTGACAGCCGGGAGAACGGCGCCCACACCGTAGGTGTAGGAGGTTAGCTCGGAGGAGAGGGCCGCATCCTCGTCATAATGGAGGGTGACGGAGAAAACCAGGGCGTCCCACTTGGCAAAGTAGGTCTGATTGCCGATGGCGCCGGGGAGAATGGCGGTGACGGCCTCGCCGGAGTAATTCGCGTTGGCATACCAGCCCGCGAAGGTGTAGCCCGTGCGGGTCATATCCTCGGCGGTCGGGAGAAGAACTTCGGTATCATAGGTATAGGAGGTGATATCCTTGCCCTCGGCGATCGTGCCGCCTATGGCGTTGAGGGTCACCTGATAGACGTTGGCCGTCCACTTGGCGTAGAAGATCTTGTCGCCGGTGTCCTCGGAGGTGATGCGGGTGACGGGGCTGCCTTCAAAGTCGGCGTTGGTGTACCAGCCCGCGAAGGTGTAGCCGGTGCGGGTCACGTCGGTCGGAAGCATCGCGCCTTCCCCGAAGGTGTAGGCGGTGACGAGGCCGGAATGGATCTCGCCGCCGCTGAGAACGTAGGAGATCTGGTAGGAGCTGGTGATCCACTTGGCGTAGTAATTCAGGATGGTGGTGGCTTCGGAGACCTCGGAGGAGGTGATCTTTTCCACCGGGCCGATCTTAAAGGTGCCGTTGTCGCGGTACCAGCCCGCGAAGGTCCATTCGCCCTGCGCGATCAGGTCGTCGGCGGCGGGGAGCATCACTTCGGTATTATAGGTATAGGAGGTGATGTCCTTACCTTCCTTGATGGAGTCGCCGTAGTTGATGTGCAGGCGGACGGGGTAGACGTTGGCATTCCACGCGGCGTAGAAGGTCTTCTCACCGAGGTCGGTCGGCGTGACGGAAGTGACGGGGCTTCCTTCAAAGGCGGCGTTGGTGTACCAGCCCGCGAAGGCGTAACCGAAACGGGAAAGGCCGGTCGGAAGCGTTAACCCCTCGCCGTAGGTGTAGGAAACGGGGAGCTCGCCGTCGGCGGCACCGCCGTTGAGTTCAAAGGAGAGGGCGTAGACGTTGGCTTCCCAGCAAGCGTAGAAAGTCTTGTCGCCGGTGTCCTCGGAGGTGATGCGGGTAACGGGGCTGCCTTCAAAATCGGCATTGTCAAACCAGCCCCGGAAGGTATAGCCGGTGCGGACGACGTCGGTCGGAAGCGCGACTTCATTGCCGAAAACATAAGAGGCAAATTCCCCTTCGACGATCTCGCCGCCGTTTAAGACGAAGGTGACGTCGTAAACGCAGGGAGCCCACTTGGCGAAGAATTCCTTCGCACCGAAGTCTTCTTCGCTGATCGCGGTGACTTGGTCGCCGACGAGGTCGGCGTTATCATACCAGCCGAGGAAATCGTGGCCGGTCTTGGCGATCTCGGAGGCGGTCGGGAGTACGGCGCCTTCGCCGTAGACGTAGGAGGTGATTTCCTTGCCCTCGGCGATGATGCCGCCGTCGGTGTGAAGGGTCACGTCGTAGGTCTCGGGCGCGAAGCGGGCATAAAGAACGGTGTTATCTTCGACGGTGTCCTTTTCGAAATCCCACTTGGCATCCTCTTCGGTGAACCAGCCTTCAAAGATGTAGTGTTCTTTTTCGGGGGCAGTGGGGGCGGTGAGCAGGGTCGCGTAATCGGCGCTCACGGAAGTATACTCTTCACCTTCCACCATGTAGGTCACGGTGTAGGTGACGGCCTGCCACCCGGCGTAGAGGGTGATGTCGGATGTAACGATATCGTTTTCAAAATCCCACTCGTCACCATCGGCGGTGAACCAGCCTTCAAAGATGTAGTGCGCCTTTTCCGGGTCGGCGGGCGCTTCAATGGTGCTGCCTTCGAGGACCGTGACGGGCGAGACTTCGCTGCCGCCGTTGGAATCGAAGGTGACGGTGAATTCGATGGGAGAGAACTTCGCGTAGAGGTTGAGGTTACTTTCGATCGGGGTGGTGAAATCCCATTTTTCATCTTCTGCGGTGAACCATCCGTCGAAGGTGTAGTGTTCTTTGGAGGGATTTTCGGGGGCGGAGACCTTTTCACCGTAGGGAACGGTGACAGTCTTGATGGTCTCGCCCTCGACCGTGAAGGCCACGGTGTATTCTTCCGGGGAGAACCCGGCGTAAAGGGTGAGGTCGGAGGTGACGGTATCGGTTTCGAAATTCCACTTGGTTTCGAGGGTGGATTCCTTGTACCAGCCGTCGAAAATGTAGTGCGCCTTTTCGGGGTCGTCGGGAGCTTCGATCTTGTCGCCGGAGTGATAGACACCGGTCTCATAGACCTCGCCGTCCGCCATGAAGGTGACGGTGCAGGCGTTGAGTTCCCACCTGGCGTATAAGGTGATACTCGCATTGACGGTGTCGTTTTCAAAATCCCAGGCCTCGGCGAACGCCTCGTCCTTATACCAGCCTGCAAAGGTGCAGTTGTCCTTTTCCGGGTCGGCGGGGGCTTCAATGGTGCTTCCCTCAAGGACCGTGACGGGCGAGACTTCGCTGCCGCCGTTGGAATCGAAGGTGACGGTGAATTCGATGGGAGAGAACTTGGCGTAGAGGTCAAGGTCGCTTTCGATCGGGGTGTCGAAATCCCATTTTTCATCTTCTGCGGTGAACCATCCGTCGAAGGTGTAGTGCTCTTTTTCGGGATCGTCGGGAGCGGTGAGCAGCGTGCCGTAATCCACAGTCAGGGACTGATAGGGTGCTCCGTCGACAAAGTAGGTCACGTCAAAGGTGTCGATCGCCCATACGGCATAGAGCGTGAGGTCGGTGGTGACAACGTCGGCATCAAAATCCCAGTAGACGCCGTCGGCATCCTGCCAGCCGGTGAGGGTGTAGTGTTCTTTTTCACCAAGCGCGGGAGCGGTGAGCTTGGTGCCGTAATCGACGACAGCGGACTTGATGACATCCTCGCCGTCCATGAAGGTCACTTCAAAGGTGTCGATCGCCCATACGGCAAAAAGGATGACGTCATCGGTGACGGTGTCGTTTTCAAAATCCCAGTAGACGCCGTCGGCATCCTGCCAGCCGGCGAGGGTGTAGTGCTCTTTTGCATCAAGCTCAGGCGCGGTGAGCGTGGCGCCGTAGTCGGCGGCGGTAGTCAGAACGACAGTCTCGCCATCCATGAAGATCACTTCAAAGGTGTCGATTTCCCACGCGGCGTAGAGGGTGATATTCTCGGTGACGGCGTCCTTTTCAAAATCCCACTTGTTTTCGAGAGTATCTTCCTTATACCAATCGGCAAAGGAATAATGCTCCTTTTCGGGGTCGTCCGGGCGTCTGACGAGGCCCCCGGCCTCGATCTTTTGCGGGTCGACCTCGGCTCCGCCGCCGGTATCGACCGTGACGGTGTAAAGGGTCGGCTCGGCGGGCTCTTCATCGTCTGCGAGGGCGGGAGACGGGAACATGGCGCACAGCATCGCAACGCAGAGGAGCAGGCTCAACAGTCTTTTTTTCATTCCAAATTGTCCTCCTTTTGGGCAAAACGGCGCAAAATGGGCAGATGAACGCCATTTCGCAATTTATGACAGAATCTGAGAGATATTTCAGCCTTCATTGTACTGCTGATTATACCATGAATCAGATGAGATTGCAATAAAATCGGGAAAAATACTGACCAATTCCATATCCCCCCCGGAAATATATTTGACAAATCCGATAAGATGCTGTATAATGCCAATCTGATAGCCACTATCAAATTGCAATCGACGTCGCCGGGCGCTCTTTCCCGGCGGGAAAGGCTCTCATGCGGCGAATTTTTTCCTTCCTTCTGCTCATATTTTTTATCCTTTCCCTTTTTGCCTCCTGCGGTCCGGCAGGGGAAGAAAGGGAGGGGGTGCGCGTGGTCTGCACCGTCTTCCCGCTCTATGACTGGGCGAAAAACGTGATAGGGGACGAAGACGCGGAATTGAAGCTGCTCGTCCGAAACGGCACCGACGTGCACAGCTTCCAGCCCTCGGCGCGCGACATCGCGGACATCCTCTCGGCGGATCTTTTCATCTATATCGGCGGAGAGTCGGATGGGTGGGTGGAAAAGGTGCTGGAAAGCGCCGGAGCGGAAAATGTCCGCGCGCTCTGCCTGATGGACGTGCTCGGCGAAGAAGCCGTCAATGAAGAGCTTGCAGAGGGCATGGAAGGCGAAGCCGAGGAGGACGCCAAGGACGAGCACATCTGGCTCTCCCTTGAAAACGCCGGACTCTCGACTGACGCCATCCGGGATGAAATGAGCGCGCTGGACGCGGAAAACCAAGATGCTTACAGGGAAAACGCCGCGGTGTATCGGGAAAAGCTCGTCTCCCTTCAAGAACAGTATCGGGAGGCGATGGAGGAAAGCGCGCGCGATACGCTCCTCTTCCCGGATCGTTTCCCCTTCCGCTACATGACCGAGGAATGGGGACTAAATTATTTCGCGGCCTTCTCCGGCTGCAGTGCCGAGAGCGAAGCGTCGTTTGAAACGGTCATATTCCTTGCCAATAAGGCCGACGAGCTCGCGCTGGATGTGCTTCTGGTGAGCGAAAGCGCCGACGGAAGGCTTGCACGGACGGTCATGGAGAGCATGAAGAAGAAGGACGTGCGCGTTCTGACATTAGATTCCATGCAGTCGGTCACCGAAAGCATGATAGAAGACGGGTATTCCTATCTTGACGTGATGGAAGCCGATCTGGAAATATTAAAAAGCGCGCTTGCGTGAAAGGATCAAAATGAGTTTACTGGAAGTCGACCGCCTGACGCTCGGGTATGAGGGACAGACGGTCATCAAGGCTCTCTCCTTTTCGATGGAGAAGGGGGATTATGTTCTCATCGTGGGGGAAAACGGGTCGGGAAAAAGCACATTGACCCGCGCCATACTGGGCCTCAAGCCGCCGATGAGCGGGGCGATCCGCTTCGGCGAGGGTGTGAAGGAATCCGGCGTGGGGTATCTTCCCCAGCAGACGGTCATCCAGCGCGATTTCCCGGCTTCGGTCTGGGAGATCGTGCTTTCGGGCTGCCTCGGCAGAATGAAACGGAAGCCGTTTTACGGAAAGGCCGAAAAGGAAAAAGCAGAAGAAAACCTGGCTCTTCTTGGCATAGAAGACCTCAGAAAGAGCTGTTACCGGAATCTTTCGGGCGGCCAGCAGCAGAGAGTGCTCCTTGCGCGCGCGCTGATGGCGGCGGGAGAGCTTCTGCTTCTGGACGAGCCGGTGGCAGGGCTTGACCCACGTGCGTCCGAGGAGATGTACCGCGTGATCAAGGCGCGCAACCGCGAAGGACTCGGCGTACTGATGGTCACGCACGACGTATCAGGCGCGCTTCCCTACGCCACCCACGTCCTGACCATCGGACACGACAAGACCACCTTTGAAAAGGTCGGAGAGGGGGATAAGGACAATGCTTGAAACGATGGCGAATTATTTTTCCTATCCCTTTGTGCGCTATGCCCTCATCGTCGGCATTCTCATTGCGCTCTGCTCATCACTTTTGGGCGTTACATTGGTGCTTCGGCGCTTTTCCTTCATCGGCGACGGCCTTTCCCACGTCGCCTTCGGCGCAATGGCGTGTGCCGCGGCGCTGGGACTTACAAGCGACATGACGGTCGTCCTGCCGGTCACCGTGGCGGCGGCCATCCTGCTTCTCTGCACGGGGAATAAAAGCAGACTCCGGGGAGACGCGGCCCTGGCCATGATCTCGGTCGCGGCGCTCGCGGTCGGGTACCTTCTGATGAATCTCTTTTCGACCTCCTCCAACGTCTCGGGAGACGTCTGCGGGTCGCTTTTCGGTTCGACTTCCATCCTGACCATCACGAAAACCGAGCTTATCCTCTGCATTTCGATGGCGGCGGCGGTCATTCTGACCTTTGTACTGCTTTATAACCGCATTTTCGCCGTCACCTTCGACGGGGATTTTGCCGCGGCGAGCGGCATGAAGGCGTCATTTTTGAAGGTATTGCTCGCGGTGGTCACAGCGCTGGTCATCGTGCTGGCCATGAAGCTGGTCGGCTCGCTTCTGATTTCGGCGCTGGTGGTCTTCCCGGCGCTTTCGGCCATGCGCGTCTTCCGCAGCTTCCGGGCGGTCATGGTCTGCGCGGCTCTGGTTTCGGTCTTCGCCTCGGCGGCGGGACTGCTTGTCTCCATTGCGGCGGCGACGCCGGTCGGCGCGACCGTGGTAGTGGCGGAGCTTATATGTTTTTTGACGTTTTCCGTCATCGGGAAGTTCCTCGGAAGGAACTGACGGACTGAATATTGCGAAAATGACCTCTGCCGGAAGACAGAGGTCATTTGAATTTCAGAAGAAAATACGCTTTTGTTCATACAATCAACACAATCGGGCAGTATGATAAGCGTAAAGAGAAGGGAGCAAAGAATATGTTTGAAGATCCTGAAATAAAGAAAGAATCCGTCCAAACTTCGGACGAAGAGATCAAAGAAGAAATGCCCACGGAAAACGCCCCGGAAAATGTCCCGGAAGCGCCTGTGGAAGCTATCCCGGAAGCGCCCGCGGAGCCTTCGGAAGTGACCCCGGAGGAACCCGTCAGCGCGCCGGAGATCCCGCAGGAGGAGAAAAGCTACGCCGCAGGACGTGTCTATTCCCCCGAAAACCCGGAGGGAGCAGCCTATTACCGGGACGTGCCCTTCATCCGCGCGGAGGAAGGGCCGGTTTATGAAGCCCCGGTCA
>JAKSPX010000077.1 GCA_024404415.1 Clostridia bacterium
AAACCGGCTTAAAAGTCAGTGAGATCGGTCTCGGCGGCGAATGGCTGGCGAGACACACGGAGGAAGAGGTCAAGGCGGTCATCGCCAGAGCCTACGATCAAGGTATCAACATTTTGGACTGCTGGATGTCCGAACCATCCATCCGCTCCAAGATCGGTGCGGCTATCGCCGGTAATCGCGAGAAGTGGATCATTCAGGGACACATCGGCTCCACCTGGCAGGACGGCCAGTACGTCGTCACCCGCGATCCCTATTGGATCCGCATTGCCTTTGAAGATCTTCTCGAACGCCTCGGCACCGACTATATCGACCTCGGCATGATGCACTTCTGCGATAAGGAAGAGGATTTCGACGACATGATCTCCGGCCCCTACATGGACTATGTCAGGGAGCTCAAGGCTGCGGGCAAGATCCGCCACATCGGCATGAGCACCCACAACCCCGTCATTGCCCGCAAGGCAGTGGAAATGGGGCTTGTCGAAATGATGCTCTTTTCGGTCAACCCTGCTTTTGATATGCTTCCCGCCACCGACAACGTGGATAACTATTTCGGCGATGATTACGACGCGGCGATCAACCAGATCGAGCCGGAGCGCACCGCGCTTTATCAGCTCTGCGAGGAGAAGGGCGTCGGCCTGACCGTCATGAAGGGCTACGCAGGCGGCCGACTCTTCAAAGCGGAGGCTTCTCCCTTCGGCGTAGCGCTTACCCCGGTGCAGTGCCTGCACTATGCTCTGACCCGCCCGGCGGTCGCCAGCGTCATGGTCGGCATGGAAACGGTCGAGCAGGCCGATGCGGCTGTCGCCTACGAGACCGCGACCGACGAGGAAAAGGACTACGCCACCCCGCTTGCCAACGCCCCGAAGCACGCATACCGCGGCCAGTGCACCTATTGCGGCCATTGCCATCCCTGCCCGATGGAGATCGACATCGCCATGGTCAATAAATTCACCGATCTGGCGCTCATGCAGAATGAAGTCCCGGATACCCTGCGCGAGCATTATCATAAGCTCGGCCACACGGCGGACGACTGCATCGGCTGCGGCGGCTGCGAATCCCGCTGCCCCTTCGGTGTGAAGGTTACCGAAAAGATGGAAAAGGCGAAGGAACTCTTCAAATAAGCATAAATATATAAAAGAAAAGATCCCCCCTGTCCGTTTGAATGAATCGGGCAGGGGGATCTGCTTTATTCATATATCTCGTAATCAAAGAGGATGCGCTTGACCTTTGTCCCTTCTTCAATTTCCTCGGGGAGCAGGGCACGGGCGACGAGCGTCGGCTCGTTTCCCTCGTCGGGAGGGGTGATGCGCTTGAGATAGGCGTAGTCGCCGTCGAGCGACTCAACGACATAGATTCTTTCTTCCATCATTCCGCCCTCTCGAAATACATCTCATCAGAGTCGCTTTTGAATTTATAGAGATAAACGTCGGTGAAGTGTCCTTCGTCGTTATGTCCGTCGTGGGAAAGATAGTATCTGCTGTCGCCGAAGGAATAAAGCCCCGTGGAACCGTAGGGGAAACGCCAGCCCGAAACGCCGGAAGCATTTCCGACCGGGCCCTTTTTGAGCGTCAGCTGATATCCTTCCTCAGGAAGTCCTTTGAGGTTTCCGAAAACCGGTTCTTTGCCGCCATCCACGATGTAGAGCGGGCAGTTGGGGTATTCCTTCTTGTAGCCGGGGTAGACGGCCATCAGCCAGTCGCCGGTAAAGCGGTTGTATTCGAAGTTCTGCACGCCCCAGTCGGTGTTCCCGGTGAAGACGAAATACTTGCCTGAGGGTTTCTCGGGCCCGGAGACGTGGGGATGATGGCGATCCAGCGGCTGAGCAGTCGAAAGAAGCTCCTCGGGATCGTAGGTGAGGATGACCTGATGATCGTTGTCGGTCCGTTCCTCGTCGTGATAAACGCCGTAAGTCACCGCCATCTGTTCTTTCCCATCCTTTTTCCCGAAGGCCGGGCCGAAGGTCATGCCGTCGATGCCGGAGCAACCGAGATGATGGGGAAGACCCTCCGCCGAGGTGCTGTGGAAATCGTCCAAGACCTCTTTCAGGAAGGCGGCCCTCATCACGCCGTCGCCGGAAGCGCTCATGCCGACGCGGTCGATCTTATCCACGTCGAAGATCGCGCAGTAGAAGGCGTCGGTGATCTCTTCGTCAAGACCGAGGTGTTTGTGGATGTATCGGCCAATGGAGTCGTTTTTGTATTCAAGCGACCCATAAACGCGCCCGTTCCAGAAGGCAATACAGCCGAGATGCCCGGTCAGGCCGTCCACCGTGCCGATCAGATTGCCTTCAAGGTCGGTCTTGACCAATGTCGTGGTGAAGGAATAGTAGAGAAAGCCGTATTCCATGTCGAGCGCGATACCCTGACAGTGCGGTGTGGGGTAAACCCCGGAAAAAATGTGGTTGGGAAAGAGCATAGGAGCCTCCATTGAGAAAAATATCAGATTGCCCTCTCAGTCTCGCTTCGCTCGCCAGCTCTCCCAAAGGGAGAACCTTCCGTAGAAATGCCGTGTTGGAAGCCTCCCACTTTGGGGGAGGTGGCTCGACCGAAGGTCGAGACGGAGAGGGCGAAATATTACCTGTCAGAAAGGATCAGTTGCGGATGTCGCTCTGGGCTTCGAGGCCGATGAACTTGAGGAAGTGCTGGATGTGTTCATCCCAGTATTCCCAGGTGTGTGCGCCGGGGTCTTCCTCATAGGTGTAGTCAAAGGGATTGCCCTCGAAGCAGAGGAAGAAATCGCGGGTGTAGTGGGCGCGTTCGGTGAGGAAGTCGGATGCGCCGCAGGTGTGGTAGATGCGCGGGATCGGCTTGCCTTCGGCGATGATGGACTTGGCCTGATATTCGGGATCCTCTTCGGTGCCGACCAGGTTGCGGTTGCCGTAGGTCATTTCCTGACGCTTGGCCGCGCGCGCATCTTTCGGACGGCGCTTGGTGGGAGCACGGTTGGTGATGCCGGCGGACATGCAGCCGATGGCGGCGTACTTTTCGGGATTGGCAAGGCCGATCTTCATGCAGCCTGCACCGCCCATGGAAAGGCCGGCGATGAAGTTGTCTTCTCTCTTCATGGAGAAGCCGAAGAAGGCGTGCATGACCTCGGGGAGCTCTTTGGAAACGAAGGTATAGTATTTGCCGCCGTGCGCCATGTCGGCGTAGGAGGAGAGCTGCACGCCGGGCATGACGACCGCGAGGCCGAGCGGCGCGGCATAGCGCTCAATGGAGGTACGGCGCTGCCAGATGGTCTCGTCATCCGAAGCGCCGTGCAGGAGCCAGAGAACGGGGGTGCCGCCCTCGCGTTCGGCAGTCTCCATGCCGATGAGGCGGGTGGCCTTCTGCGGCAGAATAACGTCACAGGTGACGTCCATGCCGAGGACTCTGGAGCCGAAATTCACTTTAACGAGTGCCATTATTTAGCCCCCTTTCTTTCAAAACCCATCCAGTCGAGCACGTTCTGGATGTGTTCATCCCAATACTTCCACTGATGGTCACCGTCCGACCAGGTCGGGGTGACGTCATAGCCGAGGGAGGTGAGCTTGCGCACAGCGCGGCGGTTGTCCTTATAAAGGAAATCCTGCTTGCCGCACCAGGTGAAGATCTTCGGCTTGGGAAGATCGGAAGCGGCGAGCTTTTCGGCCTCGTAGAAGAGGTCGTTGCCGCTGGTCTTGAGTTTGCGGCGCGGGCCGAACACGTCCTCGCAATATCCCTTCATGTTTTCGTTCTCGGACCACTCCTTATAAAGGGAGTTGACGTCGAGCGCGCCGGAGAGGCACCCGGCAGCCGCGAAGGTCTCGGGAGCGCAGAGGGCGCACTTCAGAGCGCCGTAGCCGCCCATGGAAAGACCCGCGACAAAGGTGTCCTCGCGCTTGTCGGAGATGCGCGGGAAGAAGTTTCTCACGATCTTCGGAAGCTCGGAGGAGATGAAGGTGAAGTAATCGTAGCCGTAGTACATATCGGTGTACCAGCCGAGGGCGGTGGTGGGCATGACGACGGCGATGCCGCGCTCCCGGGCATAACGCTCGATGGAGGTGAAACGGCACCAGGCATTCTGGTCGTCCGACATGCCGTGCAGGAGATAGAGAACCGGGTATTTCGACTCGTCGCCGGGAACGTATTCAGGCAAGATGACGTTCATCGACGTGGACATACCCAGCGCGTCGGAAAAGAAATTGACATTCAGAAGCGCCATAAAGATGAATCCTCCTTTTTTCTTTCCATCATATCACAAGGTATCGCTTTTTGCAAGAAAATATCTCGAAAAACTCTTTTCTTTTTGGCGGAATTGTGGTAAAATGAAGGCACATAAAGGGGGAGTCCTCCCTGAGAAAGAAAGGATAGACACTATGGCAAGCCAAGAACGCATCCTGAAGAACTACGAATCCGCCAAGGAAGAATTTGCTTCCTGGGGCGTTGACACCGAAAAGGTTTTGGAGAAATTCGACACCATCAAAATGTCCATGCACTGCTGGCAGGGCGACGACGTCAAGGGCTTCGAGCCCGTCGGCGACATCGGCAGCCAGAACGTCGTCACCGGCAATTATCCCGGCGCGGCGAGAAACGGCGAGGAACTCAGAGGCGATATCGACTTCGCACTCTCCATGTCCCCGTTCCAGCACAAGGTCAACATCCACTCCTGCTACGGCGAATTCGGCCGCGACAGAAAAGACGTCACTATCGACGATTTCTCCAAGTGGATCGCCTGGGCCAAGGAAAAGGGCTACGGCCTCGACTTCAACGGCTCCTTCTTCGCTCATAAGATGATGAACAACGGCTTCTCCTACGCCTCCCTCGACAAAGCCACCCGCGATTACTGGATCGAGACCGCCAAGGGCACCCGCGAGATCTCCTATGCGATCGGCAAGGAGCTCGGCGAGGTCTGCTACAACAACCTCTGGATCCCGGACGGCTTAAAAGACACCCCGGCCAATCGCTTCCGTTACCGCGAAGTGCTGACCAACGCGCTCGACGAGATCTTCGCCAAGAAGTATGAAGGCAATCATCATGTCGATACCCTTGAGGGCAAGCTCTTCGGCATCGGCGTGGAATCCTTTACCGTCGGTTCCCACGAATTCTACCTCGGCTACGCCGCCTCCCACAGAGGCAACGGCATCGGCGTCTGCCTCGACTCCGGCCACTATCACCCGACCGAGCAGGTCGCGGACAAGCTCTCCGCTGTCACCCCGTTCGTCGACCACGTCCTCCTGCACATCAGCCGCGGCGTCCGTTGGGACAGCGACCACATCGTTGTGCAGAGCGACGAGCTGACAGCCATCATGAACGAAATGAGCCGCGGCAACCTCTACGGCAAGGTCGCCATGGGTCTTGACTATTTTGACGCTTCCATCAACCGCATCGCCGCCTGGACCATCGGTATGCGCGCCGCCGCCAAGACGGTCCTGACCTCGCTTCTTGAGCCGTTTGCCATGATCGACAAGGCCGAGCTCGAAGGCGACTTCACCACCCGCCTTGCTCTGATGGATGAATTCAAGAACCTCCCCTAGAACGCGGTCTGGGATTATCTTCTCATGAAGAAGGGCATTGTCGACGGCCGTACCGCCCTTGAAAACATCAAGAAGTACGAAAAGGACGTTCTCTCCCTCCGCTGACACGCAAAAGAATGAAGAAGCGCTATCGGTCATACCGGTAGTGCTTTTTTATACGAAAATAGCGGTTGATGGAGAGAAAGATTGTGGCATGCTACTGCTTGATTTATTCATTGAAGGTCGGTATAATGACAGATGATAAAGGTTTCATGATGGAATACGAAAGGGCTTATATAAATGGAACGCAAAGTATGCTTTATCACGGGTTCCGGTTCGGGCAATGGCCGCGCTATGGCGGCGAGAATGGCTGAACTCGGCTATGACGTCATTCTGCATCATTCCGGCCGCGATCCGGAATCGGCTGAAGAAGCGCGCAAGGCTGTCGAGAAATACGGCGCAAGGTGTGAGATCCTGGTCGAGAATCTTTATGAGGACGGCGCCGCTGAAAGACTCTTCAAGAAATTCCGCGCGGTGAGCGACCGTCTGGACGTCTTCATCAACAACGCGGGAAAGACCGTCGGCGGCGAGATCATGGACATGACCGAAGAGAAATTCGACTACGTGTCGCACGTCAACTGGAAGGCCGCCTATTTCTGCGTGAAAGAAGCCGGTCTTTTCATGCGTGAAAAGAGCATCAAGGGCAACATCATCATTATCAGCTCCAATCACCATCTGGTGAATTTCGGCAGAGCCTCGGCTTATGCCACAATGAAAGAGGCTCTTGTCCGCTATACCAAGTATGCGGCTCTGGAATTTGCGACCTACGGGATCCGCGTCAACTGCATTGCTCCGGGCGATATCGACCACGAATACAGAGAATTGACGTATAAGGACAGCGCCGCGGCACGCACGCCGCTTGGCCGCGTGGTGCCCTCCTCTGAGCTTGCCGACATTGCGGAATTCCTTGCGTCTCCCACATCGGCTTCCATCACGGGAAATACGCTGGACGTGGACGCGGGCTTCAGACTGCAGAATTATGACCACGACCGCTATAAGTTCGGCGGAAAATACTACGCCAGAGAAGCGGGCATCGAGATCAAAAGCCTGGAAGACTACAATAAGGCGGTGGAGATCGTCACCGCCCGCAATAACGAGAAAGGTTCGGAAAATCCAATGGAACGTAAAGTTTGCTTCATCACGGGTTCCGGCTCCGGCAACGGCCGCGGCATGGCCCTCCGCATGGCGGAGCTCGGCTACGACATCGCCGTGCACCATTCGGGCAGAGATCCCGAAATGGCGGAGGAGACCAAGACGGAAATCGAAGCCAAGGGCGTGAGATGCGAGGTCTTCGCCGAAAACCTCTACGAAGACGGCTCTGCCAAGCGCCTCTTTGACCAGTTCCGTGAAAAATTCGACCGTCTGGACGTCTTCATCAACAACTCCGGCCGCACCGTCGGCGGCGAGATCATGGACATGACCGAAGAGAAATTCG
>JAKSPX010000078.1 GCA_024404415.1 Clostridia bacterium
GACGTACTGGGTGAGGTGGTCGGTGACCTGAGAGGTGAAATTGGTGTGGAGGTGCCCGGTGAAGACCGCCTTGATCATCGGCTCGGTGGTGATGAAGCGGATGGCGTCGAGGGTGGTCTTGTCGGGAGTCTGTTGGCGGCGGCGGTAGGGCTCGTAGGTCTCAAGGAGCTCCTCCGGCGCGCCCATCAGGTAGGCGCAGGGATTTTTCTTGACCAGCATCTCGTTTTCGGCGAGGTCGGGCGCGTAAAGCGGCGTGTGCATGAAAAGGATGATCGGCTCACCATACTCGACCTCCCATTCCAGCGCGTCGAGCTGCCACGGGTCGATGAGGTAATAGCCGTTGTCGATGGCGACGAACCGCACGCCGTTTACGCGGCGCATGGCGTAGCGGATGGGATTTTTGAAGGCGGCCTGCACCTTCCGGAAGCTCTGGCGGCGGTAAGCCGCGTCCTCCCACGCTTCACCGACGTATAGGCTGAATTCGTGGTTCCCGGCGGCGAAAAAGCAGTCATGCGTAGACGTGAATTCCCTCGCCGCGTCGATATTGGCCGCCGAAACGAAGTCCAGAAGGTCGCCGGTGTGGGTGATGAGGGTGTCACGCGGCATGGCGGAAAGGGCGGCGAATCCTTCCTCGGCCTCGGGGAAGGTGAGTGTCCGGCTTTTGGCGAGATCGAGCTTCCGCTGGTCGTCGCGTTCGTCGGCGCGGGTGAGGTGGGTGTCGCTCGCGTGGATGAAGGTAAAGGGTGCGGTCGCGCCGATATTCAGATGTGTTTCGAGGTATTGAAGCATGGAAGCCTCCTTATTTCAACGGGGCGTGAATGGAGCAGGGGATGGTCGGGGCCTTGCCGTCGGTGGGGAAGGGGGTGCGGTAATCACCGCGCAAAATTTCGCGGGCGGATTTGTCGCGGATGTCGGGGATATCGAGCGTTCTGCCCTCCAGGATGCTGTAAAAACCGTAAATGCCCGCAAGCGATAATGCCGCGGCGCGGTAAACGTCGAAGGTCGGCTCCTTTTCGCCCTTGAGATACTGGGCGATCTCGCGCCAGATGCGTCCGTCGGCGCCGCCGTGGCCGGTGGCCATTTCGGCTTCGGTCATGCCGGAATCGGGCGAATATTCCTCGAATTTCGCGTCGTTCGGGCGGAAGAGGATGCGGTCCTGATCGACGCGGGTGGTCTCAATGGTGCCGTCATTGCAGGTGAGGCGGTACCACTTGCCCGCCGGGCCGAAGCCGCAGCAGCCGGTGGAACGGAAGATCGCGCCGTTATCCATCTCATAAAGCGAGACCGACCCGGCGGATTTGTTGTTCTTGAGGTGCAGGCGCGCGGCGTGGCGCTCGGTGTAGATCTCCATGCCGGTGACGCGTTTCGGCCAGAGGCCGGTCGCGGCTATCAGCACGCCGAGCGAGTGCATCTTGTCATGGGTGCCGGGCAGGAGACGTCTCCAGTGGGCGGCGGTGGGGAAGAGGGTCTTGGCGGTCTCCTCCTCGTTGCCGCTGTCGCCCAAGGGGTGGAGGTATTCGGCCTCGGCGTATTCCACCTCGCCGAGCTCGCCGGATTGGTAGCGGCGGATCATCTCGGCGGGGCCGGGCATGACCGGGCAGTTGGCGGCGAGGACATATTTTCTCCCGGTGCGCTCGGCGCATTCGACCAGATCAAGCACTTCTCCGGCGGTCGGGGCGGCGGTGGTCTCGCTGATGACGTCAACGCCTGCTTCCATGGCGCGGATGGCGTAGGCCCCGTGCTGGTGGAAGAAATTTGCAAGGATCACGGCGTCCACGCCGACGGATAATAACTCGTCGAAGCTTTCACAGAGCGTGGTGGACGGGGTGATCTTCTTTTTGATCTGGTTCCGGGTCTCGGGGTTCTTTTCCGCGACGGCCGTCACGGTGAAGCCCGGCGTTTCCATGACCGAGTCATAGAACGCCATGCCGCGGAAGCCGCCGAAAATACCGATGCGGATAGGATCGGACATGATGTGTACCTCCGATTGTCGAGTTTCGTTTTTTGAAGAGAAGAGAGACGAGTCAGGCGTTGTTCGTGCCGTTGGAGAGGGTGAAAGCCTGACCTTATGCGTCCAGACTGTCTTTATCCAACAGGAATTCCCTTACACCCATCATAACGTAGCCTTTTTCATCGCGGCGCGGTTTCATACTCTTTTCGACCACGATGATCTTCTTGAAGGAATCTGCCGTTTTATCAAACGGGATGGTCTCCTGCTCGTATTTCGCCTCATCGGGAATGGCGTAAGCGGATTGGATATAATATTTCTTGCTGCCGAGCGTGGCGACAAAATCGATTTCCCGCGGATTGCGTATCTCTTTTCCATCGGCATTTCTCTCCCGGGATTCCACAACGCCCACGTCGACCTGATATCCTCTGTACCGAAGCTCGTTATAGAGGATATTTTCCATGATGTGCGTGCCTTCGATCTGCCGGAAATACAGACGCGCGTTGCGGAGACCGATGTCTTCAAAGTAGATTTTATACGGCGTTCCGATGTATTTCCGGCCTTTGATATTGAAGCGCTTCACACGGGTGAGCATAAAGGCGTCTTCCATGTGGCCGATATATTTGTCGACCGTAAAATCGCTGATTTTTTCCTGCTTTACGGAAGCAAAGGTATCGGCGATTTTCTTCGGATTGGTCAGGGACGAAATGCCGGACGCGATCACGTCCAGTACCTCACCGATCATGGCGCTTTCTGCGAGATGATTGCGGTTTATCATGTCTTTCAGATAGAGATTCTGCATTTGCGAGATCAGATATGTCGATTTCTGCTCCTCAGTAGCCATCAAAGCCACTGCGGGAAGACCGCCATAAACCGCATAATCGTCATAGGCTTCGCTTTTATCTCCGCCTTTGAAGGCGTAAAACTCCGAGAAGGAAAGCGGGAGGATGTGCACCTCGTCGCCCCGGCCTGCAAATTCGGTGACGATGTCCTTGGAGAGAAAACGGGAATTGCTTCCGGTCACGTACACATCCATATTGCTTTTGCGCAGAAATCCGTTCAGAACCGCTTCAAAAGCACCGAGCTTCTGCACTTCATCCAATAGGATGTAGTACATCTCGTTGTCGGTGATCTGCGGCATCAACCAGTTTATGAATTTCGCAGGGTCGACCTTGCGGTCTTCCTTTTCATTGTCCAGTATGAGCGGATTTTCACCGATCCGGATCAGGTCGTCTGCAGCGTCAAAGGCAAATTTGATGATATGATCCTCGCGGACGCCGCTTTCCTGGAGATGATGATAATAGAGCGTGTTGAGCAGATAGGATTTTCCGCTTCTGCGGATCCCGGTGATCACTTTGATGAAACCGTAGTGCTTGCGGGTGATCAGGCGATTCAGATATTCGTCTCTTTTGATTTCCAGAGGCCCTCGATTTAAAAATATTGCCGCAACCGTCATTTATATTAAATGAATTATACCATTGACCGCGAGACTTTGTCAATGTACTCGTTTAATATTATTGCCGCATTTGCCAATAATATGAAATGAGAAGCGGCGATTGGGCGTTTTCATCGGTATATTTTCCGGGAGGAAGGGCGCGGAGGCGGTTATCACTTCCCCGGGATGCCGCATTCGCACGGGACGCCGGTCTGGCAGAGGCCGCAGACGGCGTAACCTTCGTAGCCGTAGCGCTCCTTGAGAAGCGGGGTGATGACCTCCTTGTGATAGGCCATGCACTTTTTCTTGTCGTGGCCCGCGGGCGTGATGGCTCCGGCGGGGCAGCGAGCCATGCAGGCCGTGCAGCCGTTTTTCGCCTGGCAATATTCGTTATATTCGGTGTATTTCCGCTCGGTCGGCTCGAATTTCTTTTTCACGATGACCGAGCCGTAGCGGGCGGCCTTGCCCTTTAAGGAGATCAGGCCGTCGCAGAGGCCGAAGGTACCGAGGCCGGAAATGAAGGCGGTGTGTCTTTCCGACCAGTTGGAAACGAGGGTGAATTTCTCACTCTCGCCCCACGAAAAGTCAGAAGCGATCATCGGCGCGACGGCGGGGATGCCGCGGTCACGGAAGAATTTTTCCACGGCGGCGGCTAAAGCGCGGTTACATTCCTCGCCGTGGACGCGGGCGTGCTGCCACTCCATCGGCGGGCAGTCTTTTATCGCGCGGGATTTATCGCGCGTGTCCTCGGTCTGGGGGAGCACCCACGAGATCACGCTGACCTCTTCGGGGTCAAAATCCTCTCCGTAGGCCGATCTCAGCCATTCGGTCGGGAGACGGTAGAAATTCTCGTCGATGTGCTTTTTGTAGAAAGGGTAGAGCGCGTCCGCGGCGCTGGAGAAGCCGACCTCGGGCAGGTCGAAGGCCGGAAGATCCATTTCTTTCAGGGTGTTGTGTTCCGGGACGGACATATACTCCCGGAGGAAATCGCGCACGTCGGCGTTGGTCAATTCGTTCTCTTTGATTATTTTTTCAAGGATATCCTTGTCTGCCGGGCAGAAATCGTAATCCGGGATCTCGGCGCGGGTGATATAACGGATGTCGTTGTGCTCTAATTTCTGCACCTCGCCCGAGACGACGGAGGCGTGGTAGACCGTGAGATGCACCGTGAGGTCGGGGTATTCGTGCACGACGTCCATGAAAACGCCGTCGGCCTTCACTTCGCAGCCTAATTCCTCACGGCATTCGCGCGTTAGGGCTTCCTCGCCTGATTCGCCTTTTTCGATCTTGCCGCCGACGAATTCCCACAGAAGTCCGCGCGCCTTATGAGCCGGACGCTGACAGATCATGAATTTTTCGCCCTTCCAGATCAGGGCGGCCACAACTTCGGTCATGTCGATTCTTCTTTCCTATATGGATTAAGGGTAGTATACCACGCGCGGCGGGGCGGCGCAAGGCTTGATTTTTCTGAAAAAATATGGGATAATGATACCAACGTAAAGATGGGAGGACGAACGCATGAATAAAGGTTCCATGACGCCCGCCGGGGTGTATATCAACCCGGGCTGGAAGGAATATCTCTCCGAAAACCGCCTCTGGCAGGGCATTCCGGGCATTGAAAGGACGAAAAACGGCCGCAGCTTCGCCTGCTGGTATTCCGGCGGCAAGACCGAGGAGCCGGGCAACGTCATCATCCTCGAAAAAAGCGACGACGGCTTAAATTTCACCGACGGCTGGGTGGTGGTGAAGCACGACGACCCGGAGGTGAGGTGCTTTGACCAGTGTGTCTGGATCGACCCGGAGGGAAAGCTCCGCCTCTTCTGGACGCAGTCCCACATGTATTATGACGGGCGCGACGGCGTGTGGATGGCGGTGTGCGACGATCCCGACGGCGACGAGCCGACCTTCTCCGATCCCCGCCGCATCGCAAACGGTCTGATGCTCAATAAGCCGACGGTCACGAAAAACGGCGAATGGCTCATGCCCTGCGCCCTCTGGTCCACCGAATTTGCCAAGGCGAGCGAGGAACCCCCCGAACTTAGTTACGAAATGCTCGCAAACGTCTACGTTTCCACGGATAAGGGCGAGACCTTCTCGTGGCGCGGCGGCGTGGATATGCCCGAGCGCGGCTTTGACGAGCACATGGTGGTGGAACTTGATGACGGGCGGCTCTGGATGCTGACCCGCACCAAGTACGGCATCGGGCAGGCCTTCTCCTCCGACGGCGGCAAAACCTGGGAAAACGCGGGCAATTCCGGCCACACCGGCCCCAATTCGCGCTTCTACGTCCGCAGATTGAAATCCGGCCGCATCCTCATGGTCAACCACGTCAACCCGACCTACCTCACCGACCCCAAGGGCTGGAACACGAGAAACAACCTCATGGCCATGCTCTCGGAAGACGACGGCAAGACCTGGGTCGGCGGCCTGATGCTCGACACGCGCAATGACGTGAGTTACCCCGACGGCACCGAGGACGAAGACGGCCGCATCACCATTGTTTACGATTTCGACCGCATGGGTGCAAGGGAAATATTGACCGCTTGCTTCACCGAGGAGGATATCCTCGAAGGCACACTCGTTTCCGAAGGCTCCTACTTAAAGCGCGTCATCAACCGGGCAGAGGGGAAAAAAGAATAACGGTACAAATAGAAAAGCCGCGTGAAAAACGCGGCTTTTTTGTGTGGGATGGTATGCCGACAAGGGCGGCGCGCCGGGGACGGCGTGCCCTACGGGATGAAGAAAAACCAAAATGTCATTCTGAGCGTCAGCGAAGAATCTTCTTTACGTACCTTTCCCGAGGGAAAAGATTCTTCGGGGCTTTGCCCCTCAGAATGACACGAAAGGAACGGATGGAAGAGCGGGAAGTGATATCGCACCTGCGGTGTGATACTGCCTTTACTTCATGATCATCTCCGCGTCGGTGGGGAGAACATACGGCGTTTTCGCCGGGTGGTCGAGGTACCAGTAGGCGCAGGTGGTGTAATCGTCGTAGCGCGGACCGGTCCAGCCGAGGTTGTCGATGACCATACGGAAGGACTTCTCGAAATACACCGGGTCCTTGACGTGGAAGCGGTAGAGGAGGAAGCGCTTCTGGTGGTTATAGGTGGCGGCGGTATCGCCTAAAATGGCGTAAAGTCCGGCGTAGAGACCCGAGAAGGTCTGATATTTCTGAAGCGCGTAGTCGTTCCCGAAGGCATAGGAGCCGCAGAAATAGTCCTCGGTGCCGGTGTAATTCATGGAGGGATATTCTTCTCCGTCGAGGAACATCTTGGCCTCGCCCTCCACCCAGCAGGTGTTGTGGCCGTTCATGCCGGAGGCGAGGGTCATGCCGACGAATGCGCCTTTGCCTTCCACGCCCGAAAGGACCTCATAGGAGCGGCCCTTCGTGACCGGGTGCTCCGCGCGATAGACGGCGTGGAAATAGCCCGCGTCTGATGGAACTTCGCCCTTCCAACCCGAGATCATGTAATAAAGCGTCTGGGGCTTATCCGAGCGGCTGTCCCGGGTGAGGAGGGGGCGCTTCCGGAAGGGCAGTTCAAAATGGCAGTTGGAGGCGCCGCCCGGGG
>JAKSPX010000079.1 GCA_024404415.1 Clostridia bacterium
CCCACCAGGACTGCTTGGCCTGGACGTAGGTCTCGACGGTGACTTCGCTGTCGAGCTCGGCGGCCATGTAATCCGCGTAGGACATCACGCCTTCGGCGGGAGCGGCTTCTTCGGAAGCAGTGTCTTCTTCAGCAGGAGCCGGAACGGTAACGGCGTCTTCTCCGGCGGGAGCGGGAGCAACGTCCTCTCCGGCAGGGGCAGCTTCGGAAACGGCTTCGGATTCATCCTCGCTGGCAGCTTCTTCGCCGCAGGCGGCGAAAGCCATGATCATAGCGAGGACAAGCAGCAAAGCGATGAGCTTTTTCATGTGTGTTCTCCTTATTGACGGTTTATTTCGGTTTCTTAACCGTACAATATTATATCGCGCCTGAAAATTATGTCAATGTTCATTATGACTTATTCATTGCGGCGCTTTCGTACATAATTTAGTGCTTTTTCTTTTTGATCTTTTCCGAAAGAAAACAAACGCCGATGATCACCCAGGTGCACCCGAGGATGACGAGCATCCAGACTGCCGTGGCAGGAAGCGGCCCGAGGTCGGCTCCGCCCCCGGCGGAGGCGAGGGCGCTGACCTGATCGAGGCGGTAAAGCGAGGAGGTGTCGGAGAAAAGCTTTTCCAGATAGGCGTCGTCGACGGTCTTTTTGCGTTTGACCGACTTGGTGGCGTCCTCAATGAGCTGACCGGCGGCGTTTCTGAGCGAGGCCGAGCCGTTGAAGACAGGGGTGACGAAGCTATGTTCCACGTTGTCGATCAGGAGGCGGGAGGCATCCAGCTTGACCTGATAGTGAAGGTCGTTATCCTCGCCAGCGCGGGAAAGGTAATCGAGGTAATCCGGGTCGTTCTGCGCCTTGAGGGTGACCGGGATGTAGCCCTCGGTCTCGGCGTAACCGAGCTGGACCTTGTTGGTGAGGAGGTAGGAGGCGAAGAGCCACGAAGCTAAAACCTCGCCGGAATCTTCTTTGTTGAAGATGCAGACGGACGGCCCCTGCGAGATGATCTGCGGATTTTCGGGATCATACTGCGGCACGGGGTAGACGGCCGTTTCGAAGCGGACCAGCTTATCCTCGCTGATGTCCGAAAGCGGCGCGTCGGTGCCCATCCAGGTGGCGCCCGCCGTGGAGTCCACCGCAAAGATGCACTGGCCGGCGTTTAAGAAGTTTGCCGGGTACCCGGATGTCCTTCAGGAGCGGACGGGTGGTATCGGTGAAGATGTCGATAGTCCCCGCGTCGGTGGAGTAGCCCGCGCCCTTCTGGCGTAGCATCTGGATCATCATATTGTCGGTGGACTTATAGATGAAGGGGATCAGCACCTTCTGACCGTTGACGGCGAAATTGCCGTCGGCGTCGGTTTTCATGGCCGCCTCGGAGACCTCGAAGATGAAGTCCCAGGTCAGCGTCTCGGGAAGTGTAAAGCCGAGCTTTTCGACAAAGGTCTTGTTGACGTAGCAGGCCTCGGTGGAGCGCATGAAGGGGAGGGCGTAGGTGGACCCGGCCAGAACGCCTTCCTTGAGGAACTGCGGCACCACCTCGTCGGTCTTCGGCGAGTCGAATTTGACCTCGCTTCCGCCGAGACCGTAGGCATCGTTTGCCATCAGCTCGTCCAGCGGCACCACCACGTTGTCCCCGGTCATGTAGGTCGCGATGTGGTCGGGGTAGGTGATGCAGACGTTGGGGGTGGTGTTGGTGGCGATGTTGGTGATGACGTCGTTATAGATCTTGGTGTAATCGGTGTAGAGGCGGAGATTGACCTTGATCTGGGGGTAGAGCGCCTCAAAATCCTTGATGGCGGTCTCGTAAACCTTTACCTGCGTCTTGTTGGTGTCGTTCTTGGCCCAGAAGGTGATCTCGTAGGGGGCGGTCTCGTCGAAGCTTTCCGGCACGACGAAATCATTGCGCTCCCGCGCGCCGTGGCAGGCGGAAAGGAGCGGGAGGAGTAAGACGAGCGTGAGAAGGAGAGCGACAAGCTTTTTCATCCCTTGGTGCCTCCTCTCGAAACGCCTTCCATGATCTTTTTGCGGAAGACGAGGAAGAGAATGATCAGCGGCACCGAGATGACCACCACCGCCGCCATCATGGCGGGGATGTTTTCGCGGCCGAAGCCGTTTTCGCGGATCTCCTGAATGCCGTTGGAGACGAGGAAGTAGGCCTGATCGTCGGTGATGAGGCGCGGCCAGACGTAGGAATTCCAGCACTCGATGATCTTGAGGATGGTCACGGTGACCATGGTCGGGCGGCAGATGGGCAGGAGCACCTTGAAGAGGTACTTGATATCCGAGGTGCCGTCCACCTTGGCGGCGTAGTAAAGCTCGTCGGGCACCTGGGCGAAGGTTTCGCGCAGCAGGTAGATATAGAAGACCGAGGTGACCGAGGGGAGGATCAGGCCGAGGAAGGTGTTGCGAAGATCAAGGTCGGTGACGGTGACGAAGTTGGTGATGATGACCAATTCGTTCGGGATCATCATGAGCGAGAGGAAGAGGGTGAACAAAAAGTTCTTGCCGCGGAACTCCAACCTTGCGAAGGCGAAGGCCGCGAAGGTGATGACGAGGATCATCAGGGCCGTGGTCGCCAGCGTGAAGATCAACGTGTTGAGGAAATAATCGCCGAGAGGCACGGCGGTGAAGGCCTCACCGTAGTTCTGCAGGGTGGGGGAGAGCGTGAAGAATTTCGGGATGTATTCGGCGTTATAGTCGCCGTAGTCCTTGAGGGAGGTCAGGAGCATCCAGTAAAAGGGGAAAAGCACCATGATGGCCCAGACCGAGAGGAAGAAATAGATCACGCCGGAAAGCGTGCGGCGTCTGATGCGGGCGATCCGCGCAGTTTTTTCAATGTCCAAAATTTCGCACCGCCTTTCTCAATAATAGACGTGATTCTTCTTGACCAGGAGGTTGATGCAGGTGATGGTCAGGACGATGACGAAAAGAATGATGGCCGCGGCCGAGGCGTAGGAGGGGTAGCCGCCGCTGTCTCCGTAGAGCATGTCGTAGACGTAGCCGACGATGGTGTTCATGCCTGCGGCGTTGAGGTTGGTGCCGAAGAGCGCCACCGCGTCGCTATACGCCTTGAAAGCGCCGATGAAGCCGGTTATGATGAGGTAGAAGAGCATGGGGGAGATCATCGGGAGGGTGATGCGGCGGAAAATGCGGAATTTGGAGGTGCCGTCGATGCGGGCGGCGTTGTAATAATCCTGATTGACCGAGGCGAGTGCACCGGTGAGGATGAGGATCTTGAAGGGGAGCACGACCCAAATGGTGTAGAAGCAGAGGACAAACATCTTGGCCCAGTATGGCCCCTCGATGAAGTCCACCGCGGTCCCGCCGAACCAGCCGATCAGGAGGTTGACAAGACCTTCGGAGTAGGCGGTCTTCTTGAAGAGGATCATAAAGACCAGGCCGACCGCGAGGGTGTTGGTGACGTAGGGGAGGAAGAAGACCGTCTGGTAAAGGTCGCGGAGGGGCTTGATGGCGTTGAGGCCGAGGGAGATCAGGAGTGCGAGCCCCGTGGAGAGCGGGACGGTGATGATGACCAGAAGGAAGGTGTTCTTGACCGCCTGCAGGAAATAGGGGTCGTGGAGAACATAGGAGTAGTTATAAAAGCCGGTGCCGAAAAAGGTCTGCGACGCCGAATTGTAGCCCTCTTCAAAGGAATAGACGAACACGTCCACCAGCGGGTAGACCATGAAAACGCCGAGGAAGAGGATGGCGGGCAGGAGATAAAGCCAGGCTTTCCACTGTTTCTTTTCCATGTTGTCACCTCGGATGCTCAGAGCGCGAAGAGAATGCGCTCTTCGGTGGCGCGGTCATAGAGGAAGACCTTGCGCGGCTTGAGCGAGAAGCGCACGTCACGAGCGGAAACGTCGATCGTGGAGGCGATTTCGGCCCCGACGATGGAGCGGATGGCGACGTTTTCCGATTCCGGGTGGGTGGAAACGACGCTGACGTCGCGGCCCATGACTTCGATGCCGGAAAGGGCGCAGGTAAGCGGGCCTTCTTTGTCAGGGATGAAGCCCTCCGGGCGGATGGCGGCGTAGACCTCGCCATCGGGCGCGCCGGGGACCGAGAGGACAGGCTGATGGGCAATGAAAAGCATTTCCTTTTCCACGCGGGCGTGGAAGACGTTGATCGGCGGCGTGCCGAGGAATTTGGCCACGAAGAGGTTCACCGGGGAATCGTAGACCTCCTGCGGCTTGCCGATCTGCTGGATGACGCCTTCCTTCATCACGACGATCATGTCGGAGATGCTCATGGCCTCCTCCTGGTCGTGGGTGACGAAGACGGTGGTCACGCCGGTCTCGCGCTGGATGCGGCGGATCTCCTCGCGGGTCTGTAAGCGCAGACGGGCGTCGAGGTTGGAAAGCGGCTCGTCAAGGAGCAGGACGCGCGGCGTTTTCACCAGCGCGCGGGCGATGGCGACGCGCTGCTGCTGGCCGCCGGAGAGCTCCGAGGGCTTGCGGTCCATGTAGTTTTCAAGCTGAACGAGGGCCGCGGCGGACTCCACGCGCTTGTTCATCTCTTCCTTGGTGAGCTTTTCCGCGCCCTTGAGGTTTTCCAGGGGGAAGCGGATGTTCTGCCGTACGGTGAGATGGGGATAAAGGGCGTAATTCTGGAAAACGAGGCCGACGCCGCGCTTTTCCGGCGGCAGATCGGTCACGTCGTCGTCGCCGAAGAGGATGTGCCCTTCGGTGGGGGACTGGAGGCCACTGATGAGGTTCAGGGTGGTGCTCTTGCCGCAGCCGGAGGGGCCGAGCAGGCCGACCAGCTTGCCGTCGGGGATCTCGAAATCAAAATCGTTCACCGCGATGACGTCGGGGAGCTTCTTGGTGCGGTTGGGGAATATTTTGGTCAGGTCTTTTAAGATGACTTTCATAAGGAATCTACCTCGCTTTGCCGCCCGCGGGGAATGGCGGTATTTTCCTCTATTTTATTCCATGCGGCGAAAAAAGTCAATCGCAAAAGACTGAATATTCATACATATACGGCCGGAATATGCAGAAATCATGCTTGACAAAGTCGAAAAATCGTACTATACTGAACACGTACCTGAATGGTACCGTCACCCGGAAAGTCCCCCCTTTCCGGGAATTTTGATTTGACGGAGGTCACGCTATGGAATTTGTGCAGAAGCTTATTCCCTTCCTGCTCGCGGTCATTGCCGTTATCATCAACGGTATCCCGCAGCTCCTCTACGCGCAGGCGCGCGGATTTGCCCTGAAGCCCGCCGGATTTGCCTATCTGGTCGGTGCGTTCGGCAACCTCTTCACCGGCTCGGTCACGCCGATCTCCTCGCAGGCTGAGACCATCACGGTCGCCAGCGTCAAGAAAAACCTCAGAAACAACGTCAGCGCCATTCTCCTCGCCGCCATCATCATGATCGTCCTCGGTTTCTGCGGCGGCGTCAACATGATCGCGGACTTCGCAGGCCCGGCGATCCTCAACGGCATGATGGCCGGCGTCGGCCTGATGCTCGCGGGTGTTGCGTGGGATATGTACGGTCAGGAAAAGAGAATCACCCTGGTCTCCATCATCTCCGCCATCATCGCCTATGCCCTCTTCCTCAATAACGGCAACAAGCTGGTCTGGACGGTCTTCATCTCGGTCGTCGTCGCCACGCTCGACTTCCTCTTCCTGCAGAAACGCCGCGTCGACCTCTCCACCCTCGTGGAAGAAGGCCGCGAAGCCGTCGAATCCGGCTCCGAATGGCGCTTCTGGAAGAAGGAATACTGGACTGAATTCAAATTCATCAAGCCCACCTTCAACCTCTCCGTTCTCTTCGGCGCGCTCAGCCTTGTCATGCTGAACATCGGCGCCAACATCTCCTTCGGTGGCATCACCGCCTCCATCGCGGGCACCACCCAGAACTTCGACCACCTCTCCATCATCAACTCGCTGGCTGACATCCCGTCGGCTCTCTTCGGCGGTCCTCCGATCGAAGCCATCATCTCCGGCACCGCCGCCGCTCCGTGGCCGGTCGCCTGCGGCATCGTCTTCATGCTGGTCGCCGCCATCCTCGTCCTTGTCGGCCTGGTCGGCAAGCTCGGCAAGTACCTCCCGGCGCAGAGCATCGCCGGCTTCCTCTTCATCATCGGTCTGGTCATCACCTTCATCCCCAGCCTGCAGACGGTCGTCGGTGAAGAAGAGAGCATGTGCGGCTACGTCGCCCTCGGCGTCACCGCGTGGTCCAAGAACCCCTTCCTCGGCATGGTCGCCGGTGTGCTCGTCCGCTTCCTCGGCTCTTATGTCGGCCTGATGTAAGGAGTTCGCGCACATGACTTGGGAAAAAACCTATCGCGTACATCTCTCCCCGGATTTTTCGGTGGAACTG
Source organism: Clostridia bacterium (assembly GCA_024404415.1). Classification (GTDB taxonomy): domain Bacteria; phylum Bacillota; class Clostridia; order Oscillospirales; family QAMX01; genus RUG11797. The sequence continues at coordinate 6,320 of JAKSPX010000079.1, forward strand.
CCGCTTCTGGATATCGGCGGCGGATTCTGCATCTATTCTTTTGACATGACGGGCGAAAGCCAGTGGAACCGCGTGGCGGCCAAAGAGCTTGCCAAAAAGCTTTCCGCCTACGATTTCGACGGCATCGTCACGGTGCAGACCAAATCCTGCGGCCTTGCCCAGGCGCTCACCACCGAGATGGATCTGCCCGATTATCTGGAGCTGCGCAAAAGCCGCAAGAGCTTTATGATCGAGCCCAAGGGAATCGCGGTGCAGTCCATCACCACCCAGGCTAAGCAGGAGCTCTGGATCGGCAAGGAAAAATACGCCCGCTTCCAGGGCAAGAAGCTCTGCTTCTTAGATGACGTCGTTTCCACCGGCGGCACCATCGACGCGGTGATGACCCTTGCCAAGGAGATCGGTGTGGAGATCGTCTGCGCGGCCTGCGCCCTCATCGAGGGTGACGAACGCACGGAATACAAAGGCATCCCGCTTGTCTCGCTTGACTGCATCCCGCTCCCCGGCAATATTGAATGATTTTCGGCGTGTGCCGAAAACGAAATAAATCCACTTGCGGATTTGCGAAATGCTTATCAGCGTGAAATACGCCTGCGGCGTGTGAAATGCCTGCGGGCGTG
>JAKSPX010000008.1 GCA_024404415.1 Clostridia bacterium
TGAGATAGGCGCCGCAGAGCGCGTCCTGCACCATTTTTGCGTTGCGCGGGTCATCAAGGTCGCTTGAACGCCCCTGGGCGGGGTTTGTCTCGACCGAAGCCAAGTTGATGCTGTCGAAAGAATGGAGGATATACACGTCGTTTTTCGCGGGTCTGGTGCTTTCAAAGAGGTCTTCGTTTGCCTTGATGGCCTCCGCCACCTTTGCCGAGGCGCAGCTTCTGCGCGAGGGCTCGCCCCTTTGATTCATAAGCGCCCATTCAAGCCCTTCAAAGCCCGCCGGACGCGCTTTATAGAGCCAGTAGATCATGCCGCGGCAGCCCGCGCCGATGGCCGTCCAGAGCCAGCGGGTGATATCCCCTGCCGAGGGGCAGAGCGGACGCGATCCCGAGAAGAAGTTTGTACCGGCCTGCAATTCGGTGATCCAGAAATAGCCGTCCGGATCGGCCGTGGCCGAGCGCGTCATGTCAGCGAACATCCCGACCGAATGGGCGATGCGCTCCGGTTGGAAGCGGGTGGAATGCCACGCCGGATGGCAGGAGCAGCCGAGAAAATCGACGGTTCTGCCCTCTTCATAGAGGTTGCGCCCGCCCTCGCCGGGGTAAGCCTGCGAAATATTGTCGGGATTGATGGTCGTCGGGTGCGCCGGGTCGGTTTCATGCACCAGATCGCCCATTTCTTTTAACTGGTTATTGAGGATATTGGCGTTGAAATTGCCCCAGTCGACGCGCTGCGGATAGCCGGAGGGCAGCTCGCCGCTTCCGTCGGGACGGATCGTCCCGATCCTCTCCGCCAGAGGCGCATAGGCCTTGCGGAGCTCTTCTTTTTCCGCCTCGGTCGGTTTTTTCTTTTCTATGCTAAAGTAGGTGCCTAAAATGACCGAGCGGTCGTAGCGAATCCTGAGCGCCTCGAGGTCCCAGCCGTAGCAGTCTTCCAGAAGCCACGTGCGGAATAACGGCAGCGTGACGGCGTTGGGTACGACGGTGACCTTAGGCTCATTCTGCAAGATCCAGCTATGGAGCGCCGGGGACGCGGCGTAACGGGCGACGATTTCTTTATTGCAGGCTTTGAGCGCTTCACGCTCCTTCTGATGATCCGCCGCCGTTCCCTTCGGGACGGTGAGGGAGGTAAGGGTCGGCGTGAGCTTTAATCCGTACTTCTCCGAAAGCGAGAATACGTCATCCCACACGGTGAAATCATAGGTGCCGTCGGGTCTTTTCACGGTACCGGGGCTCATAAAGAGGCGTGCGATCTCCAGACGGTTTTCCATCATACCGCGGACATCTTCTTCTATTTCTTTTCTCGGCTCGCCCAGCGTGACCCAGAGCATACTGCCGATCAGGATATGCTTTTTATCCACAGTAACTTCCCTCTTTTTCTATCAGTATTTAAGCAGTATTATACCATTCGTCCCCGGTAAATTCAATCTCCTACACAGTGAAAATTCCCTCTTGACAAATAACCGTATTATTGGTATAGTACAGTTGTGAACCGTATTACAGTCTTAATACAGTGAGGGCATCATGATCTCATTTGACGATTTCAGACCGGTCGACGGCAAGCCGATCTACCTACAGATATTGGAATATATCAAGCGCGGCGCAGTCGCGGGCATCATCAGGGACGGCGACGAGCTTCCCTCCCGCCGGGTGCTCTCAGCCCTGCTCGGCATCAACCCGAACACCGTCCAGAAGGCCTTCAAAACGCTGGAGGACGAAAATCTCATCACCTCCCGCGCCGGAGCCAAGAGCTTCATGACGCTGGACGGAGAAAAACTGCGTCACCTTCGCGCCGAGCTTTTAGAGGATACCGTCTCAGAGATGGCGCGCAAGCTCCGGGAGATGGGCTTATCCAAAGAAGAGGCGCTCCACTTACTTTCAGAACACTGGGAAAAGGAGGAATAAATGATGAAAAAGCATCTTTCCGTCGCCGCACTATACGCAAAACTGACTTTATTGCCGCTATTCCTGATCCTCATCCTCATGGCGGCAGTTGAGCTCGGCGGGTTTTACCTCTTCGGCTTTGACGGGGCGGAGAGCTTCGGGCAAAACGGAGGCGAGCGCTTCCTGCTCCTCTGCTTTTTCGCCGGTTTCCTCGCGCTCACCGTCTTTCTCATCCGTCCCGCAAGCGGCGAGGGCACGGGGTACACCCTGATGCGGCTTCAGATCTCCGAAAAGGCCGCCTTTTTCTGGCACGCCGCGGTCGCCGCGTTTTCCTACCTCTCCCTCTGGGCTGGCGAGGCCGTCATCCTGTTCCTTCTCGCCAAAGGCTTTGCCGCAGGCGTGGGGTATATCGAAGGGCCGCAGGGGATCTTCCTCGATTTTTACCGCCGCGATTTCTTCCACGCGATCCTGCCGCTGGACGCCGTGGTTTTGTGGGTGCGGAACGGCATCTTCATCCTTTCCGCCGCCCTTTCCGCGGCTTATTCGCCGCTCATGCTGCGCCGCAGGAAGAAATTCTTCCTCCCCATCCTCACCTTCGCGCTTCTCGCCGGGCTTTTCACCCCCTCGCTTGGCGCTCTGCCCGCGAATGCGGCCATTTCCTCCTTCATTTTCCTCTCGCTTGACGGGCTGACCCTCTGGCGGGCTCTGACCACAGCGCACAACGGGAAAGGAGCACATGATGATGAAGAAGCTTTCTGACCTCCTGCCACCCGGCGCCGACCCCAAAACCGAACTTGGGAAAAGCGCCGCGTTCGCTTCTGTCTTCCTCCTTTTCTGGAGCATGACCTTTTTGGCGGACTTTTCTTCGGCCTACGACGATCTCTTTACCTATATCGGCAGGGAAAAGATCCTGCTCGAGGGTGCGGTGATGGAGCGTTTTTCCGATCTGATGGAGGGGAGATTTGCGGGCTTCTGGCCGTTCCTCCTCTGTCTGGCCGTGACCGCCCTTTTCCATTACCTCTCCTTCACCCGTTCCCACAGCATCTACGTCATGAAGCGCCTTGAAAGCCCGCTGGAGTTCTATCGGCGCGTTTTCGCTTTCCCGCTCCTCACCCTTGCCGCCGGGGTGCTCCTCGTCCTGCTCCTCACCGGCATTTACGCCCTGATCTATCGTTTCGTCACGCCTGAGGCGGCCTACCGCGGCCTCACCCTTGATTTTTGGGAGATGTTCTTATGATCGAAATCACCAACCTCACCAAAACCTATCCCGGCCAGACCGCCCTTTCCGGCGTAAATCTGACCCTTGCCCCCGGCGAGATCGTCGGCCTTTTCGGCGAAAACGGCGCGGGCAAGACCACCCTCATCAAATGTATCCTCGGTCTGCTCCCCTACAAGGGGCAGATCACGCTGGACGGCGAGCCGATCACGCGGAAAAACATCGCGTGCCTTTCCTTCGCTACCGCGGAGCACAGCCTTTTCCCGCGCCTGACGCCCGCCGGGCACCGCGACTTCTACCGGGAGCACTTTGAAAAGTTCAACGGGCGGCGCTTCGACGGCCTGATGGATTTCTTCGAGCTTCCGAAGAACAAGCCGCTCTCCGCCTTCTCCACCGGGCAGAAAAACCAGTTCGAGGTCATTCTGGCGCTTTCGCAGGGCGCGGACTATATTCTGATGGACGAACCCTTCGCCGGGAACGACGTTTTCAACCGCGAGGATTTTTACAAGGTCCTGCTCGGTATCCTGGAGCCGCACGAGACCGTGCTCCTTTCCACCCACCTCATCGAAGAGGTGTCGGGATTTGTGAGCCGCGCCGTGCTTCTAAAGCGTGGGCAGATCATCGGCGACGCCGACACGTCAGGCCTCGACGAACGCGGGATTTCTCTCATCGACTACGTCAAGGAGACCTATCGCTACCGCCCCGACCGCGTCGGGAAGGCGCTTTCCGACATCACCGGAAAGGAGGACGACCATGCGTAAAGCCCTTGCGTTGTTTTTAACTCTCGCCCTTCTCCTCACAGGCGGCATGGTCTATGCATCCCAATCCATCGGCGCGCCGAAGGAGGACCTGACCTACAAGGAGACCACCCTTTACGGCGACCGTTCATCCGCCGAAGGCCTGACGCTTGATCTCGTCCTGCAGTACCAGAATCACCTTTTCTGGAAAAGCACCCTTTCCTTCGCCGAAAAAGGCTTTGATTCCGCGACCGATTTTCACTATTCCGCATCGGAGGAACAGTATAACCGCCCGCATGAGCCCTTTGGCCTGCAAATAACGCCCGCCTTTGACTACGGCTACCCCGTCGAGCCCATCATCGAGGAGCTGAAAGATTCTCTTGCCCCCGGCGAGCGCATCGAAAAAGACGTCCGTCTGGCCGATTATTACAAATATTATCCTCTGAACATTTCGATCGACCTTTCTGATCTCTTTTACGGCTTCGATCCTTTTGAGGATCCGGCCAAGGCCCCCGAAACGCCGGAGAGCTACGCGCTGCGCGAGATCGTCTCTTTCTTCAAAATCCCGGTCATTGAAGACGAATATATCCACGTCACGGCAAGCCGTGTGGCATCCGGCAATTCCGCCGAGTGCTCCGGCTGGGGAGAATCCGACAAGGGGGATTGCTTCAATTTCTACGTCTCCGGCGCGGTGGGAGAAGACGCCTGCTACGTCACCTTCCCCAACCGCACCAGAGAAGGGAAGACCGTCGATACCTCCGGAATTCCCGGCGGTTACGGTATTTATCGTCTCCCCTTCCGCACGGTGGATGAAAAGAATTACCACGGCATGGAATCCTACAAGGGGCCGGACGTGATCGCCGACGAGCTTGCGCTTTTTGCCCCGCTCGACGAATCGGTTCTCGTCACCCATTTCTCCATCAGCGGGGACAAAAAAGACCTCATCCTCCACACCAATGAAAACGGCCGCTACATCGTCACCATCCTCGACCCCGCGACGGGCGAGACCCGTCAGCGGCTTGAGATATGCGAGGACGACCCGGAGCAATGGTCGACCGTGGTGGAAAGAGAAAATTTCATCTTCATCCAGACCCGCGATTACCACGTTTATCTCCTTGCGAAGGATGCCGATGGCCGTTACAGCCTCCGGATCGACGCACCTGCCGTCGGCAACGGCCTTGAGGAGCGCTTCGCGATCTGGGATAGCTACGATCAGTTCATGACCTATGACGGCGAGCGGCTGGCCTTCGCGGGCGTTCTGATGATGCCAAACGGCATATCCCTTTACGACACCGACCCCGAGGGGGATTTTCTCCTCGCCGTCTACGATCGTGGTGGCCTATCCTATGCCGCCGCCTTCAAAAGCAGTCTCTCGGAAGCCAACACCGAACGTACCGGCTACCAGGAACGCATCTTCCCCCGCACTTCCGACCCGGTGCGTGTGAGCTGGGAAGGATGAGATACGAGGTATAGGTGTATGATGAAAAAAGACCTTTATTTTCTTCCGGCAGTTCTTGCCTTGTGTGCATACGCCGTATTGGCCTATACGAGCGGTTTCAAAGCACTCGACCCGTGGGTATGGGTTTGTATCGCCATGATGTTCCTATCCGCCGTAATAATGGCCTTTGGCAAATGGCACGGCGCTATATGCGGATTTGTTGTCGGCGTAGTCGTGATCTACATGAGTACGCAGTATACCGGGCAGGTGATCGACATCGAATTGCCTTTGGGCCTTATTCTCTGTGTTTTTTATCTGACGTGTGGTGTTGTCACGTATAATAGGCACAAATAAACCGTAGCGGCGCGCATTGCGCGCCTAATGGGGTTGGTATATAGACCAGCCTTCTTAGGCGCGCAATGCGCGCCGCTACGATTTATTCAAAATCACTATACGTTAATAAAGGTCATATTCTTCCGCGATATCTTCATACCGGGCAAGTCCCCCGGCGAAGACGTTGGCAAGGGCAAGCGCGGTCTTCCGCACCGTTTCGTCCCCCGTCTTGCGCCAGAGATCGAAGGCATTTTCGGGGCAGGCGACGCCCGAGACCTCGTTAAGTGCAAAAACCTCAAACGAAATATGCTCGGAGATGCCTTTCTCAGTCTTTTCAAGCTTCAGATGCAGGATGACCGAATAGCGCATATCCACATCGCCCGGATCCTCCTGGTGATAGGTGAAGATGAGGTTTCCGAGGCAGTAGGCTGTGAAAACGCCGTCCTTTTTCTCCGAAGGCTGGATGACGTGCGGGTGGTTGCCGATGATGAGATCGGCTCCAAATTCCCGGAGTTTTTCCATGATCAAGCGGGAATAGGCATCCGGCTCGCCGTTTCGCTGGCCGCCGACGTGCGCCAAAACGATGACGTAATCGGCTTCCTCTTTGGCTCTTTTGACGTCCGCCTCCAGCCTCTCGAGATACGGCTTCACGACCGCGTCATAAACGGGATTCGGCTTCCTGTAAAGCTCTTCTACCTTTGCCGCGATGTCCTCCGCGCTCTCCAAAAGGTGAATGGATCCGTCCTTCGTTTCCTCCGGCTGGAAGAGATTGACCATCCACTCATGTTCTAAAAAGCGCCGATGCGCAAAGGCGTTGGTGCCGTAGGTGTAGGCAATGAAAGCGACCTTGATGCCGCCGATCTCCCTGACGAAGACGCGGCTTGCGTCCTCGGCGGCGTTGGTGCCCGTCACGTCAAAGCCGTACTTCCGGCAGTTCCGAATCGTTTTGAGTAAGCCTTCCTCGCCGCGGTCCATGACGTGGTTATTCGCAAGTGAAAGAAGGTCAAAGCCCGCCTTTTTTAAGGACGCGAGGTAGTTTTCCGACGTATTGAAGGCGTAACGCTCGAAGGTGAAGCGCAGCTCCTCCCCCGCGACCGGGGTTTCGAGGTTGCCGACCACGTAATCGGAACCCTTCATAGCGTCCTTGATATGGGGGAATATCCCGTCAAACTGATTGCCGGTCAAGGCCGCCATTTCGCATTCGCACATCATGTCCCCAGTGAAGGAGATCGTCACTGTGTTCTTCATGAAACAATTCTCCTTTATTGCGACATGGCCGCTTTTTCCGCAGGCGTGGCGCGGTGTTTGGCCGTGTATTCACTCACATCGATGCGGATCACACTGACGATGGAAACCAGTCTCTCATTAAAGACAAAATCCTTGCCGGTCTGTGTCTTCATGAGTATGGCCATGGCGCGGATCTTTTCCTCTGTATCCTCCACGATGGTCGCTCTGCCGCGCCCCATCAGAGAATAATAGGAGGTGCCGTACTGGCAGGGCAGGACCCCCTCGAAGGGCTCGACCTCACATTCCATTTCGACGGCGCAGACCGGGTTCTTGCGGATGACGTCCAGCTTATATCCCTTTGCCGCGCTGTGGATATAAAGGGTCAGCCTGCCCTCTTCCATCGTAAAGCCGTAATTCATCGGCACGATGTAGGGAAGTCCGTCGTCCACCAGTCCAAGATGCAGGACCTTGCACTCTTCAAGGATCCGAACGATCTTTTCGGGCTCTTTGACTTCCAGTTCGCGTCTTGTCATATTTTTTCTCCTTAAAATCAGACCATCAGGCGGTAAATGTTTTGAACGTCGTTCTCATCCAGCTCGGTGAAGCCGACCACCTTGCCGCTTCCCGACCCGTCTCCATAGCAGCAGGTGTGCGCCATGGCGGGGATATCCTCTTCCTTCGCGCCGAGTTCCTCGAAATTCTTCGGCATGCCGATGGAGATAAGGAAGCTTCTGAGGGCTTCGATGCCGGCTTTCGCGGTGTTTTCGGGATTTTCAAAATCCATGTCGCAGTTCCAGACGCGCACGGCGATCTTTGCAAAGCGCATCACGTCATGCTTCATGGTGTAGGCGAAGACGGCGGGCATGACCACCGCGAGGCCCGCACCGTGGGCGACGTCATATAAAGCGGAAAGCTCGTGCTCGAGATTGTGGCTGGTCCAGTCCTGCGTTCTGCCGACGCCGCAGGAATTGTTGTGGCCCATCATCCCGGCCCACATGATGTTGGCTCTCGCCTCGTAGTCGTGCGGGTTTTTGATGACCTTCGGCGCTTCATGCACCATGGCCATGATGAGACCTTCGATCATGCGGTCGGTGGTCTCGACGTTTTCGGTGTTGGTGAGGTATCTTTCATAGAGGTGCGCGATGATATCGGTGATGCCGCAGGCGGTCTGGAAGGGCGGAAGGGTCTCGGTGAGCGCCGGGTTGAGGATGGAGAAGTTCGCACGGTAAGCTTCGCCCGAAGCGCCCCTCTTGAGCATGCCCTCTTCCTTGGTGATGACCGAGTCGGGCGAGCCCTCGGAGCCCGCCGCCGCGATGGTCAGAACCGTGCCGATGGGCAGCGCCTTATCGACCGGCTTGCCCTCGTAATAATCCCAGAAGTCGCCTTCGTAGACGGTACCGGCCGCAATGGCCTTGGCGGAGTCGATGGTGCTGCCGCCGCCGACCGCTAAAACGAAGTCCACGCCCTCTTTGCGGCAGAGGTCGATGCCTTCATACACAAGGCCGCTTCTCGGGTTGGGCTTGACGCCGCCGAGCTCCACGTAGCCGAGGCCTTCCTTTTCAAGCGACGCCTTGACGCGGTCAAGCAAGCCCGAGCGCACGACCGAGCCGCCGCCAAAGTGGATCAGGACTTTGCTGCCGCCGAATCTCTTGACGAGCGGACCCGCCTCGTTTTCCGCGTCCTTGCCGAAAGCAAAATAAGTCGGTGCATAAAAGCTGAAATTATTCATATTGATCTCCTTTTGATATCTTATTTTCTTTGATTATAACATTCTCCCCTCGCGTTGTCAAACGCAAGGGGAGAGTGGTTTTTGTTTCGCTTTTTCAGAAGAGCGTTTCATAGATCAGCTTGCACCAGAAGATCACCAGCACCACAAGCGTCACGGGCTTTGCAAAGCCCGCCGAGTTCTTTTCAAAGCACCTTGCGCCGAGGTAGTTGCCCGCGATGTTGAATAATCCCGCCGTGATGCCGAGCAGCAAAAGCACCTGCCCATTGATGAGGTAGACCGTCAGGGCGGCGATATTGGAGGTCAGATTGATGACCTTTGTCAGGCCGTTGGCGTTTTTCAGTTCCATGTGCCCGAGGCCGGTCAGAAGCAGAATGAGGAAGGTACCCGTGCCGGGGCCGTAGAATCCGTCGTAAATACCGACGGCGAAGGCGATCCCCGACGCGATCAGGCAGGCTTTTTTGAAGGGAAGCTCCTCTTTATTCTCGTCAAAATGCTTCTTTTTAAGCACATAGAAGGCCGTGACCGGCAGGACGCAGAGGAGGATGATCTTGAAGGCTTTGTCGCCGGTCCTTAACGCGAGGTTGGCTCCGAGTACCGATCCGAGATACGCGAAACCCGCTCCGAACGGCGCAAGCTTCCACGGGATGAAGCCGCTTTTGGCGTACTTGGCCGTGGCAATGGAGGTGCCCATGGTGGAGCTCATTTTGTTGGTAGCGACCGCCGCGTGAAGCGGGAGCCCCGCAAGCGAATAGGCCGGGAGCGAGATCAACCCGCCGCCTCCGGCGATGGCGTCGATAAACCCGGCCAGAAAAACCAGCGGGCAGATGATCAGATATTTGAGCATAAGAATTCCCTCTTGAGTCGTTCGTGATTTTCTGCTATTATACCATTGCCACAACGTGAAAGCAATGCCACATTGTATAGACTTATATTGAAGGAGCATCAGCTTATGGGACTTCCGAAGGAAAGCGGATTCGACCTCTACCCGGTCTATCCGAGCGGAGAAAATAACCTCATCACCGACGTGCCGGGCGTTCTGGTCGGGCACGTGACCCACCACGATGGCGACATCAACACCGGTGTGACCGCCATTCTGCCGCGCAAGGAAGAATGGTTCCGCGACAAGGTGATCGCCGGGTCCTCGGTGATCAACGGTTTCGGGAAATCGGTCGGCCTTGTGCAGGTGGACGAGCTCGGTACCATCGAAGCGCCGATCCTCATGACCAACACCCTTTCCATCGGCACCTGCCTGACCGGCATGGTGAAATATATGCTTAGGAAAAACCCCGCCATCTGCAAAAACACCACCAGCATCAACTGCGTCGTCACCGAATGCAACGACGCGGCCATCAACGACGCACGCGGTCTGCACGTCGCCGAAGAGGACGTATACAAGGCGGTGGATACTGCCTCGGTCGTCTTTGAAGAAGGCGCAGTCGGCGGCGGCGCGGGCATGACCTGCATGGGTTTCAAGGGCGGCATCGGTTCTGCCTCCCGCGTCATCGAGCTCGGCGGCAAGACCTTCACCGTCGGCGGCCTCGTGATGACCAATTTCGGCGGCCCGGGCACCTTTGTCATCGGCGGACGTCACGTCGGCCTTGAGATCCTCAACCGCCGTCCCAAGCCGGTCCCGGACATCGGCTCCATCATTCTCGTCACGGCGACCGACCTTCCCCTCTCCGCCCGCCAGACCAAACGCCTTGCCAATCGCGCCGCGGCGGCACTCGGCAGAGTCGGCTCCACTATGGGCACCCAGAGCGGCGACATCTCCATCGCCTTCTCCACTGCGAACGTCGTGGAGCAGTACCCCGAAGGGCCCTTTTCCTCCATCAATTATATCCACGATTACTATCTGGACGGCGTTTTCACCGCCGCTGTGGAAGCGCTGGAGGAATCGGTCGTCAGCGCCCTCTGGCACGCCGAGACCACCTCCGGCAACGGCCAGACCTTCCGCGGCTTCCGCGAGGTCTGGGAAGAGACGCAGAATAACCGATAATAACAAAAGAGCTGTCACAAAATGCACCACCTCTGTCATTCCGCGCGGGCGCCGCGGCGTTGGCTGCGGGTAGACACCAGTTTCCGAACGGGTTTGTTGAAATCCGTTCCCTATAAAGGAGATTACGGATTGCCACAACCAGTCCGCAGACTGGTTTATGGTTTCGCAATGACAGATGCATTTTGTGACAGCTCTGATTTATAATTCCGCGTTCGTCCTGACGCCGTGCGTCATGTTGTATAATCCGTCGACCGTCGTACGGATGATATCCTCGTCGGCACGGTCGGTGAAGAAAGCGGTGTGGCGCGTGTAGATGACGTCGGGTCTTCCGAGCAGATTTTCAAGCAACGGAAGCGGGCATTTTCCCGGCAGGGGATCCTCCTTCAGGATGCTCTCCCCGTCGATCACGTCGAGTCCCAAAGCCCCGATCTTCCCCTCGTCCAGCGCTTCGATGATGGCTTCCATGTCAAAAAGGTCCGCCCGCGCCGTGTTCACCAATATCACGCCCGGCTTCATCTTTGCGATGGTCTCCCGGTTGATCATATTTCGCGTTTTTTCGTTCAATACACAGTGGAAAATCAAGACGTCGCTCTTCTCAAGCACCGCATCGAGGTCGGCATATTCCGCGTAAGCCTTCACCTCGTCGCGCGGGTAGAGGTCATAGGCGCAGATCTTCGCGCAGCCGAAGCCCGCGAGCGTGCGGATAGTGGTGGAGCCGATGCGCCCCGCGCCGATGACGCCGACCGTCATGCTCCGAAGCTCCCTTGCGCGCAGATCGTCAATGCGGTAGTCGTTTTTCTCCATGCGGCAGATCTGCTCGCGGAAATGCCGGAGAAGCGCGAGCGTCAGCATGACCGTGTGCTCGGAGACGGCGTTCGGCGAATAGCCCGGCACGTAGGAAACGCGGATGCCGAGCTTCCGCATGACCTCCATGTCGATGAAATCATGCCCCACCGCCGGAACGGCGACATATTTTACGCCCGCCTCTGCAACTTTTTCCCACAAAGATGCGTCAAAGCGGTGATCGTTGAAATAAATAAGCCCCTCGACGCCGTTTTCGCGGATCAGATGCACGCTTTCATCCGTCAGGAGCGTGTCAAAATCCAGATATTCAAATTCCCCCGGATAAGCCTTCTCCGAGTAACCCCGGAAGCGCACAGCGCCGCCGTTGCATTCCTTATAAACGCCGATCTTCATTCCCGTCCAAGCTTCCTTCCCTGCGATCCTTCGTTCCGAAATTATAGCATAAAGCCTTTATGGAATGCAAGGAAATTCCGTTTCGGGCGTTATCTTGATTTATGTACTTGCTCTATTGCATTTATCCGCAAAATTTGTTACGATAAGACAAATTTGAACTTTGATGGAGTGTATTGTAGAACATGAAAACATTGGAAACGACTCGCTTGATTCTGCGTGATTGGGAAAAAACCGATTTGGATCAAATGTTTGTGTTTCTTTCTAATCCGCATGTAACCATACCGGAAGGCGCTACACCTTGTAAAACTCTTGAAGAGTGTAAGGGTGTTTTGGATTATTTACTTTCAGTGAGAAATAATTACGCAATCGTGTTAAAAGAAAATGGTACAGTCATTGGAAGTATCGGACTCAATGCGGATGCGAAAGGAAATAAGAATGCGCGTAACCTCGGTTTCTGTTTAGCCGAGGAATATTGGGGACGCGGAATAATGTCAGAAGCGCTTGCTATGGTCATTGCTCATGCAAAAGAAATCACGAATGCACTGAGCGCCACCCATAATCAAAATCAAATATCAGAACACCTTTTGAAGAAATTCGGTTTTCAACAAGTTGATGTGATTTGTCATGTGAAAAGAAAATGCGAACAGGATTACCATGATGAACCCTATTACCTGTTAGAATTGAAATAGTCAAATTATCAAAAAACGAAATGGCCGTCGCCAGTCTGCACGACTATGAAAGAAGATGCGACAGTATGTATCAGCTCAACGACCGATACGCCCAGGTCGATGCCGTCGACGGTCATGCTCCGAAGCTCCCTTGCGCGCAGATCGACGATTTCGGGCGTTATCTTGATTTATGTACTTGCTCTATTTCATTTATCCGGCAGATTTGTTATAATAATTTTGTTTATAAAGAAAAAGCAAGGGAGATGAATGCCATGAAGTATCAGAACATGCGCCGTCTGCGCATCCTTTTCTGGATTCTCATCCTCGCCGTGCTGGCCGGGTGTGTTACGACCTTCTGCCTGTGGCGAAGCAGACTCAAAAAGGGAGTCCCTTTTGAACGCACCTATGAAATGTATTTGATCCCCGCGGGCGAGGAACAGCCCTCAGGCGAAAGGGTGACCCTGACCCTTTCGGAAGGCACGCTCTGCCGGGATATCTTCGCCGACCGCATTATCGAGTACCGCGGCAGGGCGGAAATGGGAGATTATCTGAAGTCCGACGATTTTACTGTCTTTTTCCATGAATTCTACGGCAATCAGTACGGGGTCTTCTTTTTGGAGGGAGAGAATAAATACTCCCCTCTTTATCCCATAGTCTATCTGAGGCCCAAAGACGGTCTTTTGCTTCTGACCGGGCGCGGCGATGAGGAAGGCGGCGACGCCTTCTGCCTCGTCTCCGCCCCGCTTTCCCGGGGCGAGCTTGACAGCATTTTCTTTTCCAATATCTCTCCGCAATAAATAATAATGACCGAGGCACAGGCCGCCGCCTGTGCCTCAGTTACTTTGTGCATTGATATCCCCTAATCCGTACTCCCTTATTTCAAACCCCGATATGCTTATTTTTAAGCAGTTCGGATATCGTTTGCGGTGCTGCTTTGATTTTATGACAGATAAGTCTAAATGTAACGCCTTCCGATTGAATACTCAGCTTGGAATCCTCACCGGGATATGAAAAGCAGCAGGTCGCGGATTCCGTACCGCACAAGGCTTCGGATCCCCCGAAAAACAGCTCGCAGAGCACTTTGTCAAATAAAAGCCGCGCATGGATCTCGGGATATCCGATCGGGTACTCGTCTTTGCCGCATATTATTTTCCTGCCTGTCAATGTCAGCGAGAACTGCTCGCCGACAGTCAGGCTGAGATACCCGTTATCATCTCTGAAAACGCACGCCAGCTCCATATCCGCCGTCTCCTGGAAGGGGATCCGGGTATCAGCGGTGATCTCCATACTGAAATCCGGATCTCTCAAGTTCAGAAGCTCGGTTATCGGTTTCTGGATGATACGCATATCTTCCGACAATGCCAATTCCCGCGGCACGCCCATGCACCCATCCCACAAGTCCGACGCATGGAAGCCGCTGATCCACCCGCAGAGGACCGTGCGATTTTGCTGACGATAGACGCAGGTCGCATAAAACCCCCGGTCGCAGGGAGATGACTGCGAATGATATCCGTAGCTCAGGATCTCATGCCGTTCCGGCGTGAATCGCAGCGTTTCCGCATCCAGCGTTCCGATAAAAACCTCGATCGCCCGATACGGGCTATATATCAGCACCCATTTTCCACCGAGCGGAAAGAAATTGACGACCTCACCGTTGTGCTCAAATAAAACGCCGCGATAGTTCCAGCGCTGAAGCGAATCATCTGCCGCTTCGTAAACCGGAAGCGGGTCTCCGCCGGGTTCAACACATTTGCTGATCGTAAGGTATTTCTTGCCGTTTACCTCAAACACATAAGGGTCGCTCCATCCGCCGTAAAAAGCCGGTCCCCCATGGTTTTCCAACGTCATAAACGGTTCTCCGGGTACCCTCTCAAAGTGCAGAAAATCCTGATCTCCGATTGCCGCGCGATGTGTTCTGCGGTTTTCCGGCGGTTTCGGCACGCTTGTATACAGTAAAACCGGATCATTATTCCCGTCAAAGCCGATCCAACCGTCATTGGTGCGCAGTTCCTGACTGTCCGGCATCATGGGTATCGGCAGGTGTTCCCAATGCAGGAGATCCTTTGACCGGACATGCCAAAAGATGCTGCGCTCCCCCGGCTCTCCGCATTCCGGATTTACATCAACGAACATATGATACCAGTCTTTGTGAAAAACCGCGCCCCAGCAGTCGATCATAAAATGCGATGGTGTTGTCAGGTGCCACTGCGGATGGCGGATGTCCTCCCAGGCGGAAGCCATGTCTTCCAGAATCCGCTGTTCTTCGGGCAGTAGAGCGTCAGATGCAGTACCCAATGGGTATTCAGTCCTTTCCTGCGGTTTTTTCGGATATGTCGAAACGTACGGGCTTAATGCCGTGACCTTACTTCACTTCTATCCATAAAGCAGTATACCATAGCATCGGTAAAAATACAATGACATTCAAACTGCCAAACAAAAGAGCTGACCGATCAGTTCTTGGTCAGTTAGCTCTTATTCTTTGAATAATGGAATTTTGCCCGCAATCTGTTGTCACGACTCCGGGAAAACCCGACTTTTGCAGGTGTTTACCGGAAAAAGTGACTCCGTGATATTATTCCCACTCGCAAACACAAAGTCGACCTAAACGACTTTGCTTAGGAAATATGGCTCGATTTGACTCGCATTGTTTCAGATTATCCTATTTACATAGGGTGT